>JAKFVJ010000064.1 GCA_021732245.1 Candidatus Obscuribacterales bacterium
CGACATACGATATCTTTGGCGCGGCAACTACATTTACGGCCACCCCAACTTATAACGGCTTCTTAAGTATTTTCGACAACAACAACTCGGGAGTGGTTATTAACGGCACCGCAACTCTGACAGCAACAGCCGGCGACGGCACCATCGCTGTGGTTAGCGATCCTGGATTCCAATTGAGTATTGATGGAATAGGAACATTTAGATCGAACCGAATTGTATTGACAGCAACTTCCGGTGATTTGGCTCTCAACGGTGCCGGTACCCTCACTTTCGAAGGCACATCAATACTGACTGCAACCGCCGGCTCGGTGACGGCACCATTTAAGACATTGGCACATGGTGGATTCGGCGTGACAATTAATTCTCCTGATACTTTCAATCCAATTGACAGCAAATTTGATCCACCAAGCGGTATCACGCGTAATGCAACAGGAACTGCACCAAGCATAACCAGTGCCGCAATCACTATCGTGACCGATCCACTTATCCTCAACGGAACGCTTGTTGGCATTACAGCCGTGCCGCCGGCTCCAACTCCAAGTGGCGGCTCTACTACTCAGAACAACAACAATAACAACTCGTTCGTGTTCCCAACTCTAACTGACAATTCACAGAATTCCGTCATTGAATCAATTTCCACAAGGTTGCCGACAGACAATACGATGGTCTTACCACCTGGTGAGACTACCGAAGTCACTAATCCAATTAATCCGCTTACCGGACACGCCAACAAATTCAACGAGTCTGCAATCGAGGCGACAATTGTAAATACTTCCGAGTTTACCCCTGAAGTGCTCACATCACTCAACCAAAGTGGTCTCACTCATGGATCACACTCTGGAAACAGTTATTACAACCTAGATCGCGGTTCGGCCATATTCACTCCGGAAAATGGTCCCATCGTCGTGGGCACGCACGAATGCGATGTGCACATCGAGCAAGGATCTGCCGTGCATGTTTATGAAACAGGCCATGACGTCAGCATCTTAAATCTCGACGATCGCCGCAAAGGCGCAGTCAAGGTTGTTGCCGGCGGCAAGCTTATAATCGTGCAGCCAGGAAAAGCACTCGTACTGACACGTGTCATGCAAGCCGACTACGACAAAGTAAATCCGCTACCCAGCATCGCCACCCGTCACACGCAAAAAATAGAGTTGGAAAACGGTATCACCGCCTTTGTCTCGGACTTCTCCATACTTTCAGCATTGATGCGCGTGGTACCGCTCAAGCAACTGGTCAACTCCAACGATCCAAAAGAACGCCAACTTGCACACGCTCTATTGAAAAACGCATTGCTAATCACCAACTTCTCAGCAATGACATCAGGACCATACAAGTCCACTCAGTAGCGGCTCTTTGCCCTGCGTAGGGGCGCGATGCGAAGGGAGCGAAGCTTCCGGAGCATATAAAAAGAAGCGAAGTCGCGCAAGCGACAAAGCAGCATGGCAAAGCCATGCGCCCTTTTGGCTTATTACGTTCCGTTCTGACTCTTCGAATCACCTTCCGATTCAATCAACTGCTGACGCAATTGCTCAATCGATGCATTCAACGCCGGCTTATTAGCTGTGAAACGCAAACCGCCATACATACGATAATCAAATCCACTTAAACCCGGCACGCCATTCGACCACCAGTTCCACACTGGTTCAATCCGCATGAATGCCTGGAGGCTGGGCGTCTTCTTTGACACCGTACGCGCCAATTCAATATCAGCGATCATCGTCATGTTGCTTTGACGTGGAATAGAAGTCGTAAATGGCGGACTACGAAAGTTAATGACATAAGTATCCACTGCAGTAAATGTCCACTGTCCACGACGATACAAAAAGCCCACTGTCCAGAAAGGATCTATTTCTCTGGTTGGAGCAACAAAATAATTCTTGCCGCGCATCTGCAGAAGCGCACTACCAAAGCCAACAACATTCGGCGTAAACACACGCGTCACGTTTATATTGGGAATCAAGTCAGCTTGACGAAGGTGTGATGCCTGCCACAATTCACGAGCCTGAAAATCAAGTTGCAAATTAGTCTTACGACCAAGAGGAACATCCTGACGAAAGCCCAGCGACAAAGATTGTGTTGTCGGCGGGTTCAACACATTGCCAAATCGGGCATACACATCCTTGATCAAAAACCAGTTACAGTACACGCTGGTCCGATTGAGCACGTTGTAACCCAAGGTGATGTTGGGCAGTACACGAAAAGCGTAATCAGCTAAGTAGTGATTCTTAGTAAAAAATACGTTGGTATCAAGACGCTGAGATACTTCCGTGACTCCTGTAAACCAAAGTCTGTCAGGCAATTTTTTGAACAAACGGAATTTTAGTCCCGGCTCGAATAATTCTTGCTCCTGATTGACCCCAATTGGCGTAATATCCGTTGGAATGACACCAGGAGATGGTACTTGCGGATTAGCCTGCGCTAGCCTTACGCCGTCAGCTGTGCCTGGCAAATTCCCCTGCGCCATAGCCGCTTGGCATTGCGAAGCGAGAGCCAGCAATCCAAGCGATAACCAGAGCTTATACAATACCGGACGAAGGATATATACGCGCGTCATGGAATCCGCATTGTACTTAGGAACGTGTTGATTATAGTACGATTGTGCATGACTAGTGTCAGAGTTGTGTAATGAAGCGATGCAATACATTGCCTGCAATATCGGGTTTGCTCATGATTGGGCTTGCAACTGCGTCGGCTAACGCTGAGACTATGAACATGGGCGATATGAATATGGGTGACATGCCTATGAAAATGGACATGCCCAGCGCCGATCAGCCGGCGGCTTCCGGAAGAATCGAATTCAACGAAGCAAAGCCAGTCGGATATACGTTGCCGGATTTGCAGAAGCTAGCATCTAAATACAATCCAACACTTATTCAAGCGCAAGCGCAAATTGATGGCGAGAAAGGCAAAGCACGCCAGGCAGGTCTGCCACCAAATCCCGATGTCTCCTACGTGGGCGAATTACTCGGAGAACGTCGCGCCGGCATGGGTGAATTCATGGGCGGCACCGTTCAACAAGAAATAATTATGGGCGGCAAGCTCAAATACAGCAAACGCAAATACGAAGCACGCGTGCAAGCAGCCATCGAGCAAGCACGAGCTCAACGGTTCCGCGTAATGAATGACGTGCAAATTGCCTTCTATCACACTCTTGCCGCCAGCGAGACAGTGAAGCTAGAAAAGGAATTGTTGAAGTCAACACAAGACATGTGGTTGACCACTCGAGAATTATTCAATGTTGGTCAAGCCAATCAAACGCAAGTGCATCAGTCTAATATCGCAATTGAAGAACAAAGACTAAAAGTAATAACCGCAGAAAATGATCTGCAAATGCATTGGCTGGAATTGACTGCCCTTGCCGGTATTGACGAAGAATATCGTGAACTCAACGGTAGCCTAGAAACGTCAGAACCCAACATTGACTTTCAAGCAACTCTTTCCAAACTGCTGGCTGAAAGTCCCGAGCTTGGCGAGGCAAAAGAAAAGTTGCGTGCAGATGAACTTACAGTAAAACGCGAACACAGACAGCCAGTCCCGAATTTACTTGTATCTGGTGGACCTGGTTACGACCAATTAGATAGAAGCTTTGCCGTCATGGCACAAGCAAGCGTAACCAACTTACCGTTATGGAATCGCAATCAAGGCACAATTCAATAAGCGGAAGCCGATCTCATGAGACAAAAAGCTCAAGTAAAACTAGTCGAACTCAACTTAAAAAAACGCCTCGCCCACGTCTGGACGCAATACATCACAGCCAAGCAACACGTTGACGCGTACAAGACAACAATAGTCCCAGAATCACGCAAAAAATATGAACTCGACTTAGCAAGCTACAGAGACGATCGCACAGACTGGCCAAGCGTGCTTGCGTCACAACGTGAATACTACTCCGACCGCGTTCATTACATTCAATATCTGCTCGCCTACAAAGAATCCAGTATCCAACTGCAAGGATTTATCCTCACAGGCGGACTGACACCACCACCTGGAGTCACCCCACCCGGACACATCGATGCCACACCACAACCACGCTAACCCGTTATGTCATCCTGAGGAGCGGCGCAGCCGCGACGAAGGATCTCACAACTTCAACTCTAGAAACCTTCTCTTCACGCCGTAGGGGCGCATTGCATGCGCCCGTTATATCCTAACGATGGAACTACTAACATGACCGACGACAAATTCAACAGACGCGATTTCATAGCCGCCGGCACAACCGTTGCTCTCGGTTCATTATTGAACGCCAAAGAAGCTCAAGCATCTGCACAAATATCAAAAGACATAAAAACCTTCTCCCGCTATCGCCCCAGCTTCGGCGGCGCACCCGGTAGCGATGATTACCTCGGTAAACTCGTCCCCGGTTTAAGACCATCAGGACAAGCACCTGTCCTAATGCATGCTCCTGATCTAAACAAACTCGAATGGAAAATGGTCCGCGGCGCCAAAGAATTTCACTTAAACTGTCAAGTCGTAAAACAAGAATTCCTCCCCGGCGTATTCATGAATGTCTGGGGCTTCAACGGCAGCATGCCCGGACCAACAATTGAAGTAAACCAAGGTGATCGCGTACGCATCATCGTCCACAACGAATTACCAGAGCCCACATCAATGCACTGGCATGGTTTGGAAATTCCAATTGCCATGGACGGCGTTCCTTATCTCGTCCAAGATCTCATTCACCCCGGTAAATCATTTGTCTATGAATTCGATCTGCATCAAACAGGCAGTTTTTTCTATCACGCGCATGTACCGATGCAGGAAGCAATGGGCATGGTTGGATTCTTCATTATTCATCCCAAAGTCGCCTACGATCCACCCTGCGATCGCGACTTTGGTTTGATTTACCAGAATTTCTACATTCCACCAAATGCCAGTACTGCCGACGCCATGATGATGGACTGGAACTGGCACACTATTAATGGCCGCTCGGGTCCATATTCAACACCAATGGTTGTGAAACACGGCGAGCGCGTGCGTGTCCGATTGCTCGACTTCAGTCCAATGCAACACCATCCAATTCATTTCCATGGACATACTTTCTGGTTAACCGGCACCGAAGCCGGTCGCATTCCACATCAGGCATGGACGCCGCGCAACACAACTCTTGTCGGCGTCGCCATGGTGCAGGACTTTGAGTTTATCGCCAACAATCCTGGTGATTGGATATTCCATTGCCACATGGTTCACCACATGATGAATCACATGGTCCGCCAAGTCGGCCCACGCATTCGTCCGGGCAATACACTTAGCGCACTCATGTCCAATCCAGACAGAATTCCCGAGCCTGTTGATATTCTGTCGGAAAAAGCCATGAAGAGCCCCGGCTATCCTCAAGGAATGCAAGGCATGATGTTGAGCAAGGAAATGGATGCGCAGGCAATGGCAAAAATAAATTCCAAACGCGAAACAAAAGGCATGCGTCCCGGTTGGTTAATGGGCGTGGAAGGTCTTATGACCGTCCTGCGCGTCCTGCCCGAAAATCTCTACAACCGCGTGATGTCAGACGCTCACGTCAGACCAGGCGAGATTTTCGACGCTATGACCAAAGGACAGTACCAGAATCAAGGTTAAAACAAGTTTCAAATCGCCTAATCGCTGACTGCTACTGTGGTACAGTACCTTTTCCCATGAGCACAGATACTACTAAGTCAGACAAAGACGGCTTAACGCCGCAGCAACTCAAAGACCTCCAGCGTGAAGTGGAGAGACGCCGCGCGTTTGCAATTATTTCGCACCCCGACGCTGGGAAAACAACGCTCACAGAAAAATTGCTCTTGTACGGAGGAGCCATCGAAGAAGCTGGTGCTGTAAAGTCACGCCAATCACAAAGAGCGGCGACATCTGACTGGATGGAATTGGAAAAGCAAAGAGGTATCTCAATTACCTCGACAGTTTTGCAATTTGAATTCAAAGGCTGTTGCCTCAACCTGCTGGACACTCCTGGTCACCAAGACTTTAGCGAAGACACATACAGAACACTTGCCGCAGCAGACAATGCAGTAATGCTCATCGATTCAGCAAAAGGACTTGAGCCGCAAACAAGAAAGTTATTTGAAGTTTGCCGCATGAGACATTTGCCTCTCTTCACTTTCATGAACAAACTAGATAGACCTGGCTTGGAACCGCTGCAGTTATTAGACGAAATCGAAAAAGAATTCAAACTACCTACATATGCTGTCAACTGGCCAGTCGGTTCGGGTGATCAATTCCAGGGCGTTGTTGATCGTAAGACACGCATGATTCACCTTTTCCAAAAATCAGCACGGGGCAAAACAAAATCAGAAGTCGTAAAGCTGCCATTCGATGATGACGCCGTCAAAGAAATGGTGCCTGGAAGCATTTACAAACAAGTCGCCGAAGAACTGGACATTCTCGATGCAGCGGGCTCTGAGCTGGATTTAGCAAAAGTACACGCAGGACAATTGACACCTGTCTATTTTGGTAGCGCGGCCAACAACTTCGGTGTCGAACTGTTTCTTGAGTCATTCATCGAAAAGGCACTTTCACCAGTGTCATTTGAAAGCGAATCAAGCCTCATCGAACCTGAATACCCGCACTTCACCGGCTTTGTATTCAAGCTGCAAGCCAACATGGATCCGCGTCACCGTGACCGTATCGCCTTTGTGCGCATTTGTTCCGGCATGTTCGAAAAAGGCATGGTCATTAATAACAAGCGCACAGGTAAAACAGTTTCTTTGAATCAGCCAAAGAAATTATTTGCTCATGAGCGCGAGTCAATTGAGAAAGCCTATCCCGGTGACATCATCGGACTAAGCAACCCCGGTGCATTTTCCATCGGCGATACCTTGTACGTCGGACCTTCAGTCCGCTTCCCTGGGATCCCCAGTTTCGCACCGGAATTATTTGCAATTCTCGAGAACAAAGAACCCAGCAAATACAAACAATTCCACAAAGGAATTACCGCCTTACAAGAAGAAGGTGCGATTCAAATTATGTGGCTAAAAGAAACCGACGCTCGTTATCCGGTACTTGCCGCCATCGGTCAACTACAATTCGAAGTGGTCCAATTCCGCCTGGAATCAGAATACAACGTGACCTCAGTTTTACGCCCCATCGAAGTAGCCCAAGTACTCTGGCTAGAAGACGGCTGGGACGCCCTTGAAGAAGCCGACCGCGACCGCTGCAACTTCATGGTCGCCGCCGACAAAGACGAAGAGCCAGTCTTACTCTTCAAACGCGCACACGAACTTCAGTGGTTCAAAGACAAGAATCCAAAAATACGACTCTCGAGCGTCAGTCCACGCACCCTAATGGCCAAACGCTAACAAACCTGTCCCATGTGGCTGGTCTAAACCGCTTAACTATCATCAATCGTCGATTTCTAATCTTGATGCGATGCTATACTTTCGGCGGCTCAAATTTGCTTGCAGCCCCGAAGCTGCCGGATAGCCGCGTACTTTGGTACACACCCGAGGGTACATCGTGAAAAATCTTCTTGGCAACATCTTGGTATCCCTCGTTCTCCTGACTAATTTTTTGTTACCTGCGGCAGCTGTGCAAAATGTCTCGCTTTACACCTTGCCAAAACTGCGCAGAATGCCTGAGCAAAAGCAGCTCAAGATTGCCTATCCGGAAAAATATCCATTCCCGCTTGTGAGCATTCAATTTCCAGCAGATCATTCAGCAACCTTCGTCGATGAAGTCTCCAACTTCAAATTGTTGAAGAAAGAAAAGAAAGAGCACGTCACTCAACTCGTCGAAGAGCAAGTGCTCAAATCATCCTATCTCGCCTGCCAGTTATATGAATATCTCAAAACATACCTTCCGGAACAGTCAGTCATTCTGGTGCCGACAAATTTGCAAACTGACGGCAACGGCAAAGTCGTAAATTTTCCAGTCAACAAACCAATACCTGCCGTCATTCAAATCGACTTATTTTCTGAGATAAATCTCCTGCGTTATAAAAAGCCCGATCAAACAGTTTGGCAGCCGGACACATTTGCCGACAAAGCACTTACCTCTCTATCTATGTCCGCACCAATCGGTAATCAACACGCAACATTTGCCAATTGCAAACCGTTCCACAATATTGAATTCTTCTACAACAATTACCTAGGTCGTCAAAAAGCAACATCCGCGTCAGCGAAAAAAATAAGAGCAACCAACCTCAAGCAAGACTTCCGCTTCCAACCAAAAGATGTCGAATCAGACGCTAAAGAAACTCCCAAGCCGATAGCAAGCGCGAATAGAGAGCAATTGCGCTACTACGGCAATTTAATTGTGGAACAATTAAACAAACAAGATTTGGAAAAGATCAAATCAATTTTGCTTGCAGAATATGTGGGTGACATCGCCCCTGATCTTCACCAGTCTCTGACCGCAGATACAAAACCCGACGCCGAACTACAACGCAAGGAAAAATTCTTCAACTACTGCCTTGCCGCCATGCGCGAACAGCTATTCGTCAAGGAATCAGAAACTTTGGCGGATGTTCTCTATGACGGCGACTTCGGCAAACAATTCCGCACAGCGATTAATGCCGAGTATCAATTCGAGAAAAAATCCATGGCTTCGCAAAGACGCCAGGCTCTAGCAATCGCCCTTTGCGGCGCCACTGCCGGGGTCGGGCTTGTTGCCATGGCCGCTGCTGCTCCCATTGCCGCCTTTCATATGGCCATGGCCGGCGCGGCAGTGGCCGTTGCCGGACACGAAACCACCTTGCAAGGCAAGTTACGCACGGACTTCCAAAAAACCTGGGGTGACAGCCACGCAGCGCAAGTCTCCTGCATGCTGACATTGGATGACGACACCATCGAAGTACGCGGCGATGGTGCCGAAGGTTTTCGCAAAAGCATGAAAGAAGCATACGAAAAGCGTTTCTCCACGACAGCCAACGCTACTGTGACTGGCACTTTGTAGGTTAAATATGACTGACAAATACTTGATTAGCAGATCTCTTGCTGTGTTGACAGCACTGTCGCAGCTTTTCTTTTCTCCGACCGCCATGGCATCAACACAAGCTGCAGCGACACATGAAGCACCACAGGGAACAAACCATGTACAGGTAAATATTGAAGAACCTCTGCATGAGGCACTTTATGAGTATGGAGACCTGGGCATTGACGCGATTATTGAGCAGGAGCTGAAGTCGACACCGTTTGCCCAGCGCGAGCTGTTCAGTTTCATTATCAAGGCGGGAATGCGCCGCAATTCACACTACCCACATGAATATATCCACGATGAGCTTTTGCCCAATATTTTGAAAGAGGAGTTTACCAAACGTCTCAAAGCCGGTGGTCAACATAATAATGCCGAAAAGATTGAATTCGCCCACACCATGTATCTGGTGACAAATATTTTTCTCAAGGTACAACTAGCACTAATTTCCCATCAAATTATGCGGCTAAATCCATTTATATGGCCCACACCTGAACGCCTGTTTGAAAATCAAGAAATGATTGCCAACACTAACAAAGAGCTGTCCTCATGGAATAAGAACGCACGCTTGCCGAACAATCGCCTGTCCGGACGCCTGTTTGAACCAGCGAACCATTCATTCACGCTTGGACCGGCCTATCGGCAGCTCCTCGATATCAACCGCAATGGTTGGGACAGGTCTCTCAATTGGGAGACAGGAGACAGTCCCTTTGCCGGAATGTTGAATGGGCGCAGCGACAACGAGATTTCCCAAGCTGAATCGGACTATGTTGAAGATTTTAGCGATATCAATGCCGGTTTGAAAGATGCAGTTGCTTCCAGTGATGAGGCAATGGATCAGTTTAAACAAGACGTTGAGTCCAACGGCACCAACAAGCTGCTCGAGGCTACTGCCACAGAAAATGTGCAGATGACCGATCGCATGAATAAGCTGGAGAACCAAACGATAAAGGCTAACGTAAAAAGCCTGGCTATCGGCGTGATGCTGGGAGCAGCCGGCACCGCATTTGGTATGGCTCTGCAGTCATCACCAGCAATGCGTTTCGGTAGTTATGGCCATTCATCGCCCACCAGTTCCTTTAGCTCCAGCGGCGCCTCGCATGTGATTAGAGCCCCAAGCATAGGCGGCAGTTTCGACGGCGCCGCCGGACAAACCTTGTTCACCCGCTTCTAAAATAACCCTATAACCACATCCCGGCTCTAACCAACTTGCCGCGTCCGTGATAGGATGATTTTAGGCGGTAGGCAATTGCTCCCAAGCATTATAGGACCTGGGAGTTTTACTTTTGGCATGCTTTTATCTGGATTAGGCTCAAGGGAGGAGTCCTTTCGAATGTCGGCACGTCTTTGTTTAGTCCTTGCACTAGTGTTTCTATTAAATCCGGTGGCTGCTTTTGCACAAGCTGCCGATGTTCCCGGCGAGCCTCCGGCAAATGAATATAATGTCTCCGAAGGCACTCACGTGGTTGATGCCGGCGCATTAAGCAACATCGCTGCCCTCACAGTAGCCCAGGGTGCCACAGCCGTTATAAACTTCAGCAATACAGCCAATTTATCGGTCTTAGGCAATATTGCCAATTCCGGCTCAATCTACGCCTATTCATCAAATTCTGCGATATCGGCTGCCAATTTCAGCGCCCAAAATATCTACAACAATCAAGGTGCTGTGCTGTCGACGGTGTTACCGGCGTCGATAATGAGTTCTTTGACCAATGTCAATGCAAATCTAGGACTAAACCTTTCAGCTATCAACAATATCGTCAATGCAGGCACCATCTCCTCTGCCGGTGTACTCGGCATGGCTGCCGGCGGCAGCATTACAAATACCGGCATCATGCAAGCAATGCAAGCCGTCAACCTTTCGACTGCATCGCTCGTCAACGCAGGCACTATCGCGTCTCTAACGAGCAACGTCAATATCGCTTCAATGATATCGCAAAACCTCATGGTCAATAACGCGCACGGATCTATTCAGGCTTTACTCGGCAATGTAAATGTCTCAACCAGTCCACAAGGAATTGAAAAACTCTTGCTAAGCGTCTTAGGTGGAGATGTAAGAGCGCAGGCTCTCAATCTTTTGAACCCCAATGGTGCAGTTGAAGTCAACGTCCGGGGCTTAGATGGAACGGTAAACGTAGAGGCTTGCTCCGCTCACATCACAGCTTCCACACAAACGCTTACCTTGGGCAATCTCAACCTAACAGGAGACCCAACTTTTTACAACACCGGCGGCGACGTTATTATCGCCAGCGATATCGACCTGCGCCCCGTAAATTTCACGGCGCCAGGTGCTGTGGCACTGGCCATAGTTGCTTATGGAAATATTACTGCTGCGCCAGGTGTCACCAAAATAGACATAAGCACGGTACCGAATAATATCAACAGTCTTAATTGGCCGGGCGATCAAAACGCGGGCAATTTGCTCATATTAGCTGGTGCCCCCAACTTCAACGCTACGCCAACCGATGACAGTGCCATCTCCTGGTCCGCGGGTGCACCTCCTGTTTCTCCGCCCTATCCCGGCGACAGTACCAATACGCTGACTATCTACAACGCTCCTCCCACAGGGCAGTCGGCAGCTATTGGCGGCAATATAAATATGGCCAACGTCAACATCAACACACAAGCTGGTTATCCTGGACTCACAGCAACTTCCGGCAATGTGGAGCTTGTGGCAATGTCGGGACTATCAAACAGTGGCAATATCAGCATTGGCAATATTACAACTGGTGAGAGCACACCTACAGCGGCAGACAACACAGGTCTAAACGGCAATGTCCTTATTATAGCTGCAGGTAATGTCACGACAGGGACAATTAACACAAGCGGCAATACCACCAGCCCGAGCATTTACAACGGCAACGTCACTATAGCCTCAGCAGGCGTGAAGTTTCTGCAGTCCACACTAACCACAAGCAGTTTTGTTCCTGCTTATGCGCAAATAACACAAACAATTGTACCTGCGGGGACCAACTCCTTTACGGTCAACAATACAGCCGGTATGAGCGCAGGACAAACTATTTACTTAGATCCACAGGGTCCTTCCAGCGAAACAGTTGTAATCAACAACATCAATGGATCAACAATCACACTCAACAATCCACTGGTTAATGCACACGTAGTAACAGAAAATATTTATATGGACGCCCAAGCATCATCGCAGCCCGGCAATCCATTGCAAATTGTCATCAATCCCGGCGCAGGCACTGTACCCTCTACGCCTATGACCCAAAACGGCGGTGATTTTGCCCCTGATCTGGCCAACATTGGCAGCGGCACAATTACAACCGGAACAATTACTGCCGGATCTGATGTAACGATAACGACGACGGGTTCAGTCAACATCAATGGCAATATTAGTCAGACACAAAATCCCACACAAATTCCCAGCGCCTATTTGCGTTATCCGACAATCAACGTTAGCGGTAGCAGCGTTACAGTTGGCTCAGGCGTTACTGTAAGTTCTGAAATTGCTAATTGCACCCTTTGCTTTAATGGTGTAAATATCACCACCAACAGTCTCACCAACAGCGGTACGATCCAGGGTTTTGTCGTCAACATCTTTAGTCCTACCGGTCAGGGCATATCCGTGGCAAACAATGGAACCATTACAGGTGGTGCAACAAATGGCGGCGCTAGTATTAACGCCTTTGTTAATTTTCAAGGTTACGGCGGACTAGCTCTTTCAGGAAGTGGCACCATACAGACTCCCGGCGTTGTGAGCGTCATCGAGATTGCCGCCGGCGACGGTCAAACTCTTGCCATTTCCGGAACACAAAACATAACTACAGGAACACAAGGCCTGGTTATTCTCAATGCACAACGTGCCAATGGAGTCCTCAACATCGCCAACAACACCACACTGACATTTGCAGGCAGTCCGACAGTAATCATAAATACACCAACGCTAAATTTAGGTAACGGCTCTACCATTACCGGTCCGTCAGTACTAGCTATCGGTTCAGGACTAGCCCTATCTGCCGCAGACGGCGTCACACCCGTCAACATGTTTATTAATCTCGGCGCATCAGCCACTGCAACTATCACAGCCACTAATATCGCTATGCGTCCAATGGATGGCGCGACAATAACATTGCAGGCAGACGGTGGCGGTGCAACTCTCAACATCAACGGCACCACGCAAATTACGGCTCAAACAATTGCCGACATTCAGATTGAATCAACACTAACCATAAATTTCAACGGCAGTTACCAACGCTTAGGCAATCCATCGGGCGGCATTACAGGAATTGCTTTCCAACCATATGTCGGACCGTACATCGACACAAACGGTTACACCAATTACGCTGCCTACTCCTATCAACAGGTACTAGCACTGCTTGGTCCGATTGCTGCTTCGCAGCAATTTCAAGCGGTTTCAACTTATACAGACGGCATCCAACCACCGCCTTATAGTTCTACGGTATATGTCATTCAAGCGGCCAAGGAAATTGGTTTGAAAGTTTCCGCCGGAATTTTCATTACCATGGATAACTCCGGAGCTGTAACATCAGCAGTTGATGCCAACGGTTATCCAGTCGATTTGGTGCCAACATTGAATGCTGCAGCCAGATATGGCAATGTCATGGACATAGTCATGGGTAACGAAGACATAGTCGGCGGTGCAAATCCGGAGAATTCCATTGCTGCCCTGACGACGCTAATTAGTAATGCTCAGACTTTGCGCAGTACAATTACCAATCCGATTACAGGGTCTAATTACACAAGTACGACGATGCCAGTGACGACAAGACAAGTTGGCGGCGTCTATGACATTGTTACGTGGGGATCAAAAACTCCGCCCAATCCAACGGCTGCCGCGAACATGGTGGCGCTTTTAAATCAAGTTGACGGTTATGTCTACGGCAACTTCTATCCATTTTTCAACAACGACGTAATAGCTGCGCTCACTTGTCAAACCTGCACAGGCTACGCATACAATTACATAGGCATGAATGCTACGCAAGCGCAATTCAGCGAATTGATAGAGACAAACATGACCGCCCAGTATTCACAAGTGGCAAATGATGTACAAACAGCCGGCGTCACCAATAAGATACGTATCGGTGAAACAGGCTGGGCACAATCCGGTATCTCCCAAGCCAGCCCAACCTACGCTAATTATTATTACCAGGCAATGCAGGACTGGTCGTCGAAAAATGGGGTTCCCATTAATGACTATTTCGATGGTTACAACGAGCCGTGGAAGCCTACAGATAAGGGCCCGCCGGGTGGTGGCACGATTACCCTATCACAGGCGACAAACATTGGGGATACGCAAATCTTCGTAAGCAATCCCGCCTCGCTAATTGGCGTTGGACAAATAGTCATCTATCCGCCACCACAGCGAGTAACAGCAAGTACGCCACCGCCATACATAGCGGTAGCGCCTCCGGAAGAATTCGTCAATATTCAACCACAATCCGGCGGCAACAATCCGTGGCAACTATTCACCGGTCTGCAATATGCGCACAACATCGGAGACATCGTCAACGTCGGTCAAGGATCAGAACCTTATTTCGGCAATTTTGTCGCCAACGGCACAAGTCCCGGTGGTCCAGGATACGCACCGGCTGTCACTTACCAGCTCAATTCCATTACACAGCAAGTGAATATGCCGCTTTACTTACCGACAGCCTTGCCGCCTACAACGTCTGTGGCTCAACAAGAAGCGCAAGATAAATCATCACAGCTATCGAGTTTCCTGGTTACTCAAATTTCAATAGGAATTATTAACGATCTCAACAACGACGCAACCATTTCAGCAAGACTTGGCGGCACAATGATTCCAACAGATCAAAACCCGGAAAGACTTGATCATTCCATGCCGACACCACCAAATCCTCAATTCATGCATGGCGACAATAACAAATTCAATTTGGCATTGAGCACGAATAAAGTCTTTTATGGCGCGGAAGACAACAATGGGCATATTGCGCTTACTTCAGGCAACGGACTATTTGCTGCCAAATCGAATCTCAACATTCAAACAAAAATGGGTAGCGTCAAAGTTGATCCAGGTGCTGTGGTTATGGTTCTGCAAAACCAACATGGCACAATGGTCTTCAACTTGTATGATGAACGCTCAAGCTCCGTGCATATCGACACAGGCAACGGTGTAACACACTTAGCACCAGGCAAACAAATCTTCCTAACGGACAAGAATTATGACTCTTTGGAAGAAATTTCACCTTCAGAAATTGGCTACCGCAATTCCAAAGAAGGGCGTGTTGGCGACTTGCGTTCTTTCAAAGCCGAGTTCTCGATGTTCTCTGCACTATCAAGTGTCCCCGGTCTGCGCAGCTTGGTCAATTCGCCGGATAAGGCAGATCAAAAACTACTCAACAAATTGCTTGTTGCCGCCGCAGCCTACTCTGTCCTGGATAAAGAGAAGACACCTTTCAATTCACCATCCGGTCACGGCACAAGAAAAGTATCGTACTAAAATTTTCTATTGTTCTTCAATTTTTGCTCGATGTATAGGCAGAACTACAGTAAATGCCGTGCCTTCATGTTGCTCACTTGAACAAGAGATACTGCCACTATGAGCATCAACAATCTGGCGGCAGATGTACAGCCCCAATCCATTGCCGATATGTCTGCTGTGTCCTTCTTCCGATTGCCAAAATCTCTCAAACAAATGTTGTTTTTGCGCATCGGATATTGCCGGTCCCGAATTCCATACGGTGAAGGAAAAGCACTCACTATCAGCCGACGATCTTATTTCAATGTTGCCACCGCGAGGACAGTGCTTGAGAGCATTGTGCAATAGGTTGTTGATCACTCGACGCAGGGCAACTGGGTCTGCCTGGAGGGGAATATCCGGATTAGCATGGTTGACTTTTACTTCAAGATTTTTCGCTTGCAGCGCTGCCATGATTTTTTCCAGACAGTCATCAAGCAATTTGTCCACAAAACAAGTGCTTAAACTAATTACTTCTCTGCCTTGCTCAGTTTGATACTCATAGACAAGATTTTCAATCATCCAAAGTTGATCACTCATACTGTCACGCAATACGGACAACAAAGTCCTCTGTGGGGTTTGTAGCTGTCCAAGAGCTTCTTTTAAAAGCAAATCCAACGATTGCGTGGCACCAATAATAGGCACTTTCAAATCATGTGCCAACGAATACACAATATCGGCACGTTTTTCAGCAAGCACTATTCGAGATCTATCTACTGCATCTAATCGTTTAGCAATATAGCAACTGAGCAAGCAAAATGAAACTATTGTGCCGTTAACAAACAAGGTCCAACGCACAGGTTGGTTATACCAATGTGCAAATTCACCTGCTGTTGCAGCCGCTGCCCAAATCATGGGCACGCCAACAGCTAAAGGAATGATTCGCCTGATGATGAATCCGCCACGAGTGGTGCTGCAAAGCAATCCAAACAATGCGGTTCTAGGATTAGATATGAGCACCCCGAATCCGAAAAGAGCCAGCATTGCACAAGCCAACAATGATAGATACGTATCAACACCGCCACCGTGCACAAAACCAAAGCCATAGTCCTCGTGAAATATCCGAATGCCAAACACTCTTGTGAAAAATCCAAGCGATCCCGGTCCAATTACCGCAAAAGCAAATAAGTCCTGTCTGCCTCGCACTGACATTAATATGCCAATTGCAGCAAACGCGAAGAAAGCACAGACAGCTGGAGTAACAAACTGCTTGTCGACAGTCCAAAAATCAAAGACTCCGAAATAGCTAACTATCATCAAGCAACTTATTGCCAAGATTACGGCGGCCAGAACAAGTCCAAAAAACTGGAGGGGCTTGTTGGGTGATAGCTTCAGCAACAAACTTGCGCCACCCAGCAAGAAGCAAACTGCCCCGCTTATCCTCATTGAGACAATGCCGACATAAGGAGGCTTAAGCCAGTCAATGCCTAAGGCCCAGCCTCCAAGGTTTAGAAGGCTCAATATTACGAGGACGATGCCAATCACGACAGAAATCTTCTTGAGCCTTGACTCAAGTTCTGCGCTTACACCACCGGCATAGGTTATCGGAGCAATAGACATCGACATTACTCTTGACTACGAGCGCATAGGGGTGCACTTAGCTATAGTTTAGCGCCAAGCTCGTTTAGTTTTCAGTTTCCTGTTTGAGTTTGTCTTCCCAATACCAGGAATCGCCGCGATGGTACTTGTGGCACATCTCTACCATCCTCTGCAAGT
>JAKFVJ010000213.1 GCA_021732245.1 Candidatus Obscuribacterales bacterium
GCGCTAACTTATGCTTGCCGCAAATGCGTCCAACCGTATATGCCATGACATCGTTGAGAGCAACAGACATAGTCAAGAAAATGATGCAACCAAAACCGTCGTTCAAATTGCGCAAGAAAACCAAGTGCCCCAAAAACCATCCGAAATAGAGAATGCCGAATATCGTGAATGCTTCTTTGGCTAACATGCCTTCGTAACGCTGCAAAAGTACCGGTGTGCTTAAGACCAGCATGATGATAAAAACGGGAAGTACATAGAAGAAAAACGGTCGTCCAAAGCCCAATGCTTCGACGCTTATCAAATTCGGTGTTGTTTCCAAAAACGCGGCAAGAATGAGAGCAATGCCGCCAAGTCGTCCTACCCAACGAAAAGCCGGCGTGTCGGACAAGTTGACGACGCCGAAGAATTCACGCAGGCACCAAAGCGCTAATGTGCAAACCAAAACAGCAAATGGCAATCCACCAAAGTATGAGGGTATAAGTACAACCGGAGCAATCATGTACCAAGCGAAATAACGCTTGCGCAAATTTTCATCCGGCTTCCCACCTTTGAGTTCAGCTCCAAATACACCTAGTCCTGCTGCAATAAAGAAGCCAGCGACTATTATTAGTGTGCGCTGCACAATTGGATCAAGAGTCACGCCTTCTTCTCCTTAACTAAGAAGAGAATGCGTTGCAGACGTTGGGCAATTGTAATCACAGCCATCGGAATGAACATAAGCATCAAAAATGTGTAGATGGAATAACCAAAGATATGCAAGTGCGGCTCGATATCGTAGGCAACACAAGCAATCATGAGATAGATCATGCGGTCTGCTTTTCCCAGAATCCCTGAATAGACACGTTCCGCACCAACAGCCTTGCCGAGAATGCCGGTATAACTAACCATCAATATCAGGATCATTGCAGCCACACCTATAGTCTTATCTGTAAGTGGGCAAAGTATCAAACCAGTGAAAATAGCCAGGTCTGCAAAACGATCAGTCATCTCATTGAGGACCTCACCTGCCACTCTTGCTTTACCTGTTTGTTGAGCCAGCAGTCCATCCAAAGCATTCAGTGCCAAACGCACAAATACTAATAACGCTGCCACCGACGCATACCAGGGCTCATCATCGGACAAGTAGAGAAGATCGCCGGCGACACATGACAAGAATAGCGCTGCCCACGTGAGAACGTCGGGATGAACGTTCCAAAGAAGCTTGATAAGCGGTTGCAGTTGTTGGCGAAACCAGGGTTTTATGCCGTAAATGCCCATTTAATGCGTCTTGTTGCTGCCTGCCAGTTGGATATTAGCGTTATTATCCTGGTTTAGCGCATTTGCTAGTCGCTTATCGCGACAAATTGCAACATTAATGGCATCAATCAACTTCTTGCCACCGCGACCATTCATGTGAGCGGTGTCCGAGAAATCCAGCTTGTCAAACTTGTCTCCGAAGCCTGTGCCACCATTTAAGTCGACTAGTTGCACATTCCATTTCTGGCTGGCTTCGCGCATGGCGGTTATGAATTTGTTGTACGCACCCGGCGGCATCAATTGCATGTTGGTTGGAGTGGCGGGCATGCTTACGAGAAGAACTTCGATGTTTTCGTTCTTTGCGAGTTGCAAGAGTTTATCCAGCCAGAGCTTTTGGTTTTCCAATAATTTGTCATTGCCGTTGCCGTAGCGGCTCATGTATTCGCGCGTGTTGTCGTCGAATTTATACGGTGCGTCAGCCTTGACGATGTAGAGACCTTCTTCCGCTTCCATGCGCATATTTGATGGAGCATTGCGAGTTTGGTCGATATCGTTGAGCGGGCTCTTGACGCAGAATTTGCCCAAGAACGGATTGAAAACTTTTCTTGTCCAATCGCAAGCAACGACCTGGAAGTCCATCTTCTTACCCCAGAGGTAGATACCGCGTCCTTGCCAGTAATCGGCCTGCTGCCAAATTTGCGGCATGGCAATTCCGACGAGATCATCGATTTCCGTGTAGCGCTGAAGATATTTAAATGGGCGCGTTGCTGCAGCACAGCTTACGTGTTTGTCCATGAAATCACGAACGCCTGCGCCAATTACGATGACACGTGGCTTTTTACTACCGCTAAGAAGAGTGCGCGTAATCATGTAGTGATCGGAAATCATGCCACCAGGCATAGCGAAGTTGAAGCACTGTGCTTTGCGCAAGCCGAGATGCTGCTTGAGCGAGTCTTCCAAGTATGACGAGTAGTGATGGTGAACGAAGTCAAAGTCTTTCTTTAAGTAGTCCGCATCTCTAAGCGCAAGCGGGTGCATCATGAATGATGAACCCATCAATGCAATGTCGGGACCTTGCTGTTGCTGAGCCAACTCTTTTGTTGCCCACCAAATCCATGTGTGAGCAGCAGGCAAACTTTCAGGATCAACTTTTGACAGTGGTTGCCACTTAAGTAATGCAATGTTTACGACGACAAAAAGCCCGAGCGCCCACAACAATTGGCTTGTGCGAATCGTGATTTTTGATTTACTGCTCGTCTCGTTTTCGGTCATCTGATCCTATTTTGTCATTCGGTCCTTGTGGGTTCTGTCATGGGATTCAATCGGTTCTGCGTAGGGGCGCATTGCATGCGCCCATTTATGCGCCCTCAATCATCAAAACTGGAAATAAATAAACTTGGGTGAACCATCCGGCGAAAATGCTATCAACAAACAAATCATCACCGTCAAATAAACGGCTTGCCAACCACGAGGCAGTGTCGGCGCTTTGTACGGACTAGCAAGTCCAAGCGATGCAAGCTTGCCTGCAACAAGTTGTCCGACGAATAACACCCCAAGTATTACCGGCAAGAGCAAGAATACAACCGGGTCATGCACACTCGGAAGCGACAGACTCCACGCTGTAACACCGGCAGGATACTGACCGACGAAGAAAAGTCTCCTGATGATTTCCATTGCGATATTCATGTTGTCGGCACGGAAGAATACCCAGCCGATGCACACTACATGGAACGTCAATACGATAGAGAAGATGTGAAATGCTTTTGATTTAGCAAATTGCGGCCACCAAGCAAAGTTTTTCATCAGCCCTTGGAACTCTTTGTGGGCAATGAGCATGATGCCCTGATAGGCGCCCCAGGCTACAAAGTGCATTGCCGCACCGTGCCAGAGACCACCGAGAACCATCGTAATAAATAAGTTGCGGTAGTTGAATATCTTCGAGCAGCGGCTGCCGCCTAAAGGAATGAATAGGTAGTCGCGCAACCACGTCGACAAGGAAATATGCCAGCGATGCCAGAAGTCGGCAATTGACGAAGCCAGATATGGCAGGTTGAAGTTGAGTGGAACCTTATAGCCGAATAGCTGAGCTGAACCCCGAGCAATATCCGTATAGCCGGAGAAGTCAAAGTAAATCTGGAAAGCGAATGCATATACTGCCATCCAGGCATCCACACTCGAAAGCAATTGCGGTGTTTGAAATGCGCTCTGCACAACAGCCGACAAATTATCAGCGAAAATTACTTTCTTGAACAAGCCAAAGACAATTAAGTTGATGCCTTCGTCTACGTTTGCCCAATCGAATTTTAGTTTTGCGGAAAGCTGCGGTATGAAATCTTGGTAGCGTTTAATAGGACCAGCTATCTGAGTTGGGAAAAAACTTGCAAACAATGCAAAGTTGACAAATGATTTGACTGGTTGGCTACCCTTGTAGACATCAGTAACGTAATGAATGAATTCAAATACAAAGAATGAAATCCCCAACGGCAACAATATTTGCATTGTCAGATCAGGCAGACTCTTACCCATCGGTTTCAAAATATCGTTAGCAACTTCAATCGCAAAATACGCGTACTTGTAATAGGCGAGCACTAATAAATTGGAGGCCACGGCAAGACCAAGCAAGAGCTTGCGATACTTCGTACTCTTATTAAGAAAGAACCCAAAAGCGAAGTTCATCACAGTCAGCCCCAAAATGAGCAATCCGTAAATTGGCTTCCAAGTCATATAGAAGACATAGCTGGCGATCAACAACAACAGCGGGCGAAAGCGCTGTGGGCACAGCCAGAAGAGCGCGACCACAATCGGCAAAAACAGCAGATAGGAAAAGCTGTTGAAAAGCATCCCCAAATTTTACCGTTTGAAGCCCTTGCCAGCCTTAAGTCCGTCAAGTTTTATGGGCACAATCAGCCACTTGGCAATTGGGTAATCATGAATCTTTTTAAACTTTCTTCCCGAGACAGAGATTTGCGCCTTTCTAGTGGGCGATGATGTAATTGGCAGGGCAATAACCGGGGACAGACTATGAAGATCGTTATAGCGGGCGCGACTGGCTTGGTCGGTACTGCACTCACTGACATATTAATCGCCGGTGGTCACCAAGTGTCGCCGCTTCTGCGTGTTCGCAAAGCCGGCGAACTGTTTTGGAGTCCTGAAGAAAATATCCTTGATCCAACTCAGCTTGAGGGTTTTGATGCGGTTGTAAATTTAGCCGGCGAGAATATCGCGTCAGATAGATGGACCGAGGAAAAGAAAAGACTAATTCGTGACAGTCGGGTGAATAGCACGCGGCTTTTGTCGACAACACTGGCAGCGCTATCCTCGCCGCCATCGGTTTTAGTGAATGCGTCTGCGCTTGGTTATTACGGTAATCGTGGCGATGAAGTGCTTACAGAAACATCTTCTAAAGGCACTGGATTTTTAGCTAACGTCGTGCAGGAATGGGAAGCCGCAACCGAGCCTGCGTCTTCCAAAGGTATTCGCGTAGCGCTCATGCGCATTGGAGTTGTGCTCAGCCCCAAAGGCGGAGCCATGTCTCGTTTGCTGCCGATATTTCAAATGGGCGGTGGTGGCATCTTAGGCTCGGGCAAGCAGTATATGTCTTGGATCGATTTAGAAGATGTAGCGCGCGCGTTTCACCGTGCCATTATGTCTTCGAACCTAGAAGGTCCAATCAACACGGCGGCACCGCAGCCAGTGACGAATGCTGAATTCACGAAAGTGCTCGGCAAAGTATTAATGCGACCGACTTTATTTCCGTTGCCGGCGGCGGCGGCGCGCTTAATCATGGGCGAAATGGCCGATGAATTGCTACTAGCCAGTCAGCGCCTCAAGCCGGCAAAGCTTGAAGAGAATGGCTTTCAATTTCAGTACCCGGCTCTCGAACAATCTCTGAAGCACTTACTAGGAAAGGCAAAATGAAAAGAATACTTAGTGTCCTCGCAGCTGTGGTTGCATTTTCTTCACCGGCAACAGCACTGACCTCTGTTGCGTTGCCCGCCGGAGATCCAGCTCAAGAGGGCATTGATGCTGATGCGCTAAATACTCTTGTAACGCGCGCCAAAGAAACTCACACAGATGCAATGGTAGTTTTGAAAAACGGCAAAGTGGTTGGAGAATGGTATTTCGGCAAACAAGCCAAACCAATTGAATCAATGTCCATCACAAAATCCATCGTTAGCATGGGCGTGGGCAGACTAATTGATCAAGGCAAAATCCAATCGCTTGATGAACGCGTGTATAGGTTTTATCCCGAGTGGTGGCAGGGACGCAAAGAGCGGATAACGGTTAGACACTTACTCAACCACACATCTGGGCTGCAGTCCGAACTAACAACAGACGAAATTTATCGTAGTCCAAATTTCTTGCAACTGGCAATTGCGGCAGAAGTTGCCGAGGAGCCAGGCACGGTTTTTCGCTACAACAACAAGGCTGTTAATTTGCTTGCCGGCGTCATCAAAAGATCTTCTGGTTTAAGAATGGATCAATACATGGCTCAGGAAATTTTTGCGCCGCTCGGCATTGCCAATTTCGCCTGGGATCATGACAAAGGGGGCAATCCTCACGCGATGTCCGGACTGCAAATTAAGGCAATGGACTTAGCCAAGCTTGGACAACTTATGCTCAATAAAGGTAAGTGGAATGGTGTCCAAATAATTAGCGAGCGCTGGGTAAATGACTCCACTGAGCCAGGACAAGCCATGGATAAATCATGCGGACTTCTCTGGTGGCTAATACCGGATTGGACCAAAGTAACAATTGACGATGCGACAATTCAGAAATGGCAGAGCACAAGAGTTTTGCCGGACCTCGTAGCACGCCTAGCAACATTGCGTGGTGGCAGTTGGACTTCTGACGAATACCAAACTATCGTCAAAGATACTTTAGGCGAATCCGACTACCCAAAGTGGAAACAAGCTCGCGCATCCAAACAAATACCACCAGCCAACACCATTCAAGGCCCAGCAGTCGGCTATAGCGCCAACGGATACTTGGGACAGTCTTTAGTTGTTTTCCCAGCGGATCAACTTGTTGCAGTGCGTCAAATTGAGGCTACTAGTAACAAAGGCGCCGAAGACGACTTTCCGGACTTCGTGTCACTGGTGAAGGCGTTGCCGAAGCGGTGAAGTCTTAGGCTGTTGCGTGACGCTTCTTGACGGGCTTCCTACGCTTCTTCAAATCAATCAGTTGAATTTGTCCACGCGAATCAGACTGGACCTTCGGGGGCGTTACGCCAATATGTATGTCATATCCCATGCTGAGTAAAAAACCAGCCAAACGTCCAATAGAAAATTCATCGGTATTGCCATTTCGAATTTTCGATACTTTTGGTTGATCAATTCCCAACTTTTTAGCGATGACAACTTGCCTGCTGCCATTTGTCTTTACCGCATCTCGAATTGCCCATGTCAAAAAGGTATGGATGTTTAATTCAGCGGCTTCTTCCTCTGAAAACCCCAGATCGATAAATACGTCTCCACTTCCACTAATCTGCAGTTCTTCTTTTTTCATGGCAATAGTCCTTTTCTTTGTTCGATGAGTGCTCTATATCGAACTCTAGCTAATTCAATGTCGTTCTTTGATGTCTTTTGAGTTTTCTTTCGAGTAATTGCATGAAGAACGTAGACTGCCTCTACAAACTTCGCTACATAAATAAGCCTGTATTGATCTCCGTCATCAATTACTTTGATCTCTTTGACGCCAAGCCCAATGCTTGGCATTTCGCGATAGTGATCAGGCTGTTCACCTTTTTGAACTGTCGCTAGTTGTCTTCCAACTTTTTTTCTCGCAGAAGGAGTCCAACTTCTAACTTCCGACTTAATCGAATCGTTAACCCATTTTGCAGGCTTTCTCATTTCAATAATATGCCAGTTTTGGCATATTGTCAACCCTTGCCAAAACTTACGCTCCCCCGTTACTTTAAATACGGAAAAACGCTCAAAAAGTTCAATGCATTGAGATTATATTTTCGAGTTTTATCTCTTTGAATCGAAGTGGGCGACTTATGAACTACTCCTGCACTTTGCGGCTGCCAGTGCAGACGTCGCCTTCGGGGATGCCTTTAACCCACTCGTTCAATGACTTGGCACGGATTTGATTTAACTCGCACAAGCGCGACAACTTTGTAGCATCCTTGCCGGCGTCACTAGCGAGGGCAGACCAGGCGTCAGCGTCTGCACTAGCAAATGCGGACCAGGCGTCTTGGGCTTTCTTGAATTTGGCGGCGAATGATGGCTCGTCGTCGTGTTTTACTTTCACGGCTGATTGATACAACTTACCGACTTCAGTGGTTGCATTAGTTAGCTTATTCTTTGTGTCAGTAACAATTGCGGGAGGACCGCTGAGAAGTTTTTTCAGATCGCTTGTACGTTGTGTCGTTTGCTGAGCGACTGTTGCGGACCAACACATATCAAATGCAGAGCCGTAGTAATCGGGGTTGGTTTTTGCTTCCGGAAAGACAGAGTCAGTGTATGCATCACGGAATTTGATCCAAGCAAGCTCCGCTTGTTTGAGCTTTGTGATGAATTGATTATTCTCTGAATATTTCAGCAAGACTAGCTGGTACGTTTTGTTTAAAGCTTTATCCGCGCCACGTAAATCATTTGCGGACATGTTGCTCAACTGCATCTGATCCTGTGCCTGACCTGCAGTCGCCAATAGCAAAGTTGCGCCAAGAACGATATATTTTTTCATCACGACTCCTACATCGGTGATTTTCTATCTTTTGAATATTCACTAGCCCAGGCAAATACTTTATCAGGATTGACATTGCCACCACACATAATAACGGCTACTCGTTCACCTTCCTTAATTGGAATGAGACCACCGGTGAGTGCGGCAACGGAGCATGATGTTGCTGGTTCAACTAGTATTTTGTCTTCGGCCAGAAGTTCGAGCAGTGAAGCGATCGCCGATTGATCAGAGACGACGGCGATGTCTTCGATGTTGTTGTAGATGATGTCGAACTGTGGTTGTTCGGTGCGTTTGGCGCCGATACTTTCAGCTACTGATGTTATTGCGGGAAGCTCGACTATCTTTCCGGCTTTCCAACTACAGGACAGGGAGTCAGCACCTTGGGTTTCGACGCCGTACACGCGAGTGTTGGGACTAAAGTGTTTGACCGCGGAGATGATGCCGGAGATGAGTCCACCACCACCGATTGAGGCGATGATTACATCGATGTTTTTTAGCTGATCGAACAATTCAGTTGCGATTGTTGCTTGACCGGCCATTACTTTTGGATCGTTGAATGGGTGGATATATGCTTTGCCATCTTTGCGTGCAACTTCTTGAGCTAACTTGTTGGCGTCATCCCATACTTGTCCATGTAATGTTACTTGCGCTTGCAACTGGTTGATGGCGTTTACTTTTACATTGGGTGTGCCGATGGGGAGATAGACTTTGCAGGGGATGTTGAGTGTAGAGCAAGCGAGTGCAACACCCAATCCGTGATTGCCACCAGATGCGGTAACGACGCCTTTCTTGCGGACGTCTTCGGGGAGAGCGAGTATTGCGTTGAAGGCGCCGCGTACTTTAAATGAATGCGTGGGTTGAAATATCTCTAGTTTTAGGAAGATTTCGGCGTCGAGAGACTTGCTGAGCCGGCGGGAACGAATAACGGGGGTACACTCCAAATACGGAGCTAGACGGGCGGCGGCGGCTTTAATGTCTTCTTGGCTTATTAGCATTCAACACATCCCCATGCTAAGACGTATTATGAACGTCCCAGGTTCCGGAGTAAACCCCAGCTTTGTCATACTGAGCAAAGCGAAGAATCTGCCGTAACTAAACGAAGTTCAAGTCGATCAACTTGACCATGTATACGCACGGCAGATTCTTCGGCTAAAGCCTCAGAATGACAAAGTCAAAGTGGGACCTTCGCCGATAACAACTTGGCGGGGATGCGGCGGTCGTCGGCGTCGCTTACTAGGAGGACTTCGCCGTCCCAGTTTGGCAACATGGATTTCTGTGCAATCCATACTCCTTCGACTTTATCGGGGAAGTCGAGGGTGTGTTGGTGAATGACTTGGAAGTTGTAGTCTAGAATGCCGACAACCGAGCCAAGCGCTACGCCGTCGTCGTAAGGGTTGTCTGTGTCTTCTGCAGTGGCAACGAATACGATGTGCTTGTCGTCTAGTGTGCATGCATCCGTGAAGGATAGGGGGACGTTTTCGATGTGGCGTAAAGAACAGCGAGTGACACAGACCAAACAACTTGCGTCGACTTTTCTTTCCGCAAATAACGAAGCAGCAAATTTCTTGTAATCGAGCGTGATGATAGCGTTTTCGCCATTGGTGTTATTACCGCGCTGAAACAACAACACTACATCGCGAAATATTGTTGCGCCCTCAATGTTTAAGCCATTGATATGCGAGCTAAGCGCATTAAATAGCTGAGAAAAATCAACGGCATGTACTTTACCTATCTCACCATTGGGTCCAGCTACAACCAACGAACCGCGCACTCGATTATTTCTAGAGCCAGAAGGAATTAGGAGCAGCCCAGTGTCATCGGGCATAAGCAAGATTGCTTCTATGTCCGGTTTTTCCCTCTTACGTAGCTTGTAGTTGGTGCTTAATATCCCATCAAACAACGTATAAAGCTTCCCTGCATCCATTGAATCAACAGGAAATACGCCGACGGACAATTCATCATCGGCAGCTATATACATCCACTTTTTGATGCGGGCAAGTCCGCTGCCTGCGGAAAGAAATGGTGTTCCATCATCAGCGCAAGGACTAATGTTTAACTCACGTACAACTTTTACGGGAAGCTTCATTTCTTGTGCAAATCCAGCATATGAAATGCGGTGATAACCAAAGCATGCATTATTTCGCCTTTGCGAATCATCTCTGGAATGTCTTTCAAAGGAATTTGCACGATTTCAATGTCTTCGGTCGTATCAAACACAGGATCTTGCACTTTACGAACATTGAGTGCTACATAAGAATCGCAGACATTATCTTGCAATGCAGGATTTGGGTGATTAGTGCCCAGGTGAATGACTTCTTCAGCAACATATCCGGTTTCTTCTAGTAGCTCGCGAGTCGCAGCTACGATTGATTCTTCACCTGGATCTACCATGCCGCCGGGGACTTCCAGCGTCAGTTCACGAATACCGTGACGGAACTGCTTGACCATAATGACGTTACCTTCCGGCGTCACCGGAATTATGTTGATCCAGTTGTGTGGCTTGATGACGTAGAAGCTGAATTCCGTGCCTTTCTTTCTGCCTTCGTTGCGTGAAAGATTGCGCTTGACGGTGAAGACTCGACAGTCGGCGACTTGCTCGCTTTCTAGGAGGCTCCAGTATTGTGAATGTGTCATTTCTAGATTTTTAGTGTTAGGGTTACAGGGCAGTGATCTGAGCCGAGGATTTGATGCTCAATTGTCGCATTGTTTAGCATCTTTTCCAACTTGTCTTCAGCAAAGAAGTAGTCAATGCGCCAGCCGACATTTCTTTCACGAGCAGCGGTACGCATATGCCACCAAGAATACTTGTGTGGTTCTTTGTCGTACGCACGGAATGTGTCGATGAATCCGGCTTCGACGAATTCGTCCATCCAGGCGCGTTCACTCGGCAAGAATCCGGAGACGTCTACATTGTCTTTAGGACGAGCTAGGTCAATTTCCTTGTGCGCTGTGTTGAAGTCACCGCATACGATAATTCCCTTGCCCTTCTTCTTCAGCTTGCCACAGAATTTCAAGAACTCGTCATAGAAGTCGAGTTTGAACTGCAAGCGCTCTTCGTTTTTCTTGCCGTTGGGGAAGTAGACGTTGAGCAAGTAAAAGTCCGCGTACTCCGCCACCAGCATGCGTCCCTCGCTGTCAAAACGTGGCTTGCCCATGCCGTAGGCGATGGAGAGTGGTTCTTCTTTCGTGTAGATAGTCGTCCCACTATAGCCACGCTTTGATGCGTGATTCCAATATGAGGCATAACCTTTCGGCTTCAGCAACTCAGGTGTGAGTTGATCTTCCGAGATTTTGTTTTCCTGCAAGCAAACGATATCGGCTTTGTCTTTTTCCATCCATTCGAAGAAGCCTTTTTTGGCCACCGCGCGGATGCCGTTAACGTTCCAGCAAGAGAGTTTTAGTTTTGCCATAGAATCCGTATTAGTCCTTTTGTCATTCTGAGCAGAGCGAAGAATCTACCGTAACTTATCAAGGAATATTGTAAGCAGATGAACGTCGTTAACCTGCGGCAGATTCTTCGGCTAAAGCCTCAGAATGACAAAGACTGAGTCGATTTACCGTGTTCGGTTTTACGCGGTTGCCATCGAGGCACCAACTGCTTCAGCAACAGCTGGGTGAATGATCTTGCCTTCGTGGATGTTGACGCCCTTAGCGAGTGCCGGATCATCCAATGTAGCCTGATAACCGAAGTTAGCCAACTTAATTGCGTATGGCAATGTTGCGTTGGTCAATGCACGAGTCGATGTCCACGGTACTGCACCTGGAATGTTGGCGACGCCGTAGTGTACGACGCCTTCCCAAACATAAGTTGGTGCGGAGTGTGTGGTGGACTTGATTGTCTCGATGCAACCGCCTTGGTCGACAGATACGTCGACGATGACAGCGCCCGGCTTCATCTTCTTAACCATGTCGGCTGTGACAATGCGTGGAGCTTGTTTGCCCGGGATAAGTACTGCGCCGATAACGAGATCTGCAGATGGCAACAAGTTATCGAGGTAGTGACCTGTTGAGAATACTGTTTTTACTTGACCGTGGAAAATATCATCCAAGTAGCGCAAACGATCGAGTGAGAGATCAAACATTGTTACGCGAGCACCGAGACCAAGAGCGATCTTCGCTGCGTTTGTTCCGACGATACCTGCACCGATAATGATTACTTCGCCTGGGTCAACACCAGGAACGCCACCGAGAAGAACTCCGCGACCGCCCATTGGTTTCTCCAAATAGGTGGCGCCTATCTGTGTCGCCAATCTTCCTGCGATTTCACTCATTGGTGTGAGCAATGGCAATGCGCCATTTGCAGTTTGAACTGTTTCGTAAGCAATACAGGTTGCACCGGTTTTGCAGAGGTCGTTGGTTAGTTTCGGGTGAGCAGCCAGGTGGAGATACGTGAAGAGAAGCTGTCCCTTGCGGAGCATGGCCACTTCGGAGGCTTGCGGCTCTTTGACCTTCAAGATGAGGTCGGACTCACCAAACACGGATTGAGCATCCGGCAATATCTTGGCGCCGGCTTTCTTGAACTCGTCGTCGGTGATGCCACTGCCAAGACCGGCTCCACTTTGAATGTAGACGGTGTGGTTATTAGCAACCAGGGCGGCTGTGCCTGCGGTGGTTAGAGCGACTCTGTACTCGTTGTCCAATATTTCTTTCGGAACACCAACTTTAGCCAAGGCTAGACCCTCCAATTGCTACATAATTCTGCAATACTAAGCAGATCGCTCATTTTAGCGTGACAATTATGGATACAAGATGTCCATTGATACTTGTTTTAGAATTGTCTAAATCTTTTACCACCCGGATGTTAAAAATGAATCAGAAAGAAATTGTGATTATTGACGGCGCACGCACAGCCTTTGGGGCTTTCGGCGGCAGTCTCGCCAACCAGAGCGCAACGGACCTTGCTGTCTACGCCACACGCGGCGCCATTGAACGCTCGGGCGTCGACCCGCAGCTGGTCGACCAGGTAGTAGTCGGCAACGTCATTCACAGCGGGAAAGACACGATTTACATTGGACGCCACGTGGCTTTGCGCTCGGGCTTGGAGATGGAAACACCAGGGTTGTCGCTCAACTTGCTATGCGGATCAGGCGTGTATGCCGTCGCGCAGTCGGGCATGTTGATCAACTCGGACCAGGCTTCGATGTCGGTCGCCGTCGGCACGGATGCGTTGTCGATGACGCCCTACTTGAGCTGGAGCACGCGTTGGGGACAGCGCATGGGTCATGCGGAGTTGTTCGACGGCTTGGATATTCGCGACACATTGCCGAATGCATCGATGGGCGAAACCGCTGAGAATTTGCAAGCGAAATTCAACATCAGTCGTGAAGCGCAAGATTAATTTGCTTGCTTGAGTCAATCGCGATTTAAGAAGGCAGTGGATGCCGGTCGTTGGGCGCAGGAAATTGTGCCGATTACATTGACAGACAAAAAAGGCAAAACGACAATCATCGACAAAGACGAACACGCACGCGAAACAAATATGGAATCGCTCGGCAAGTTGCGTCCCGTCTTCAAGAAAGACGGCTCGGTGACAGCAGGCAACGCCTGCGGTATCGTCGATGGTGCAGCCGCTGTTATGGTCACATCGATGGATTACGCAGAGAAGTTGAACTTGAAGCCGATGTGCCGCGTAGTGTCATGGGCAGTTACTGGCGTGCCACCAGAAATCATGGGTATCGGTCCCGTGTATGCAATCCCACTCGCACTGCGTCGCGCCAAGCTAACTCTCGACGATATTGACTTGATCGAGATAAACGAAGCCTTCGCCGTACAATACCTCGCGTGTGAAAAAGAGCTAGGTCTCGACCGCAATAAGGTAAACGTAAACGGTGGAGCAATTGCCGTCGGCCATCCTTTCGGCGCGTCCGGCACACGTCTCATCCTGACCATAGGCAAAGAGTTGCAAGCCCGCAACTTGCGCTACGGTCTCGTCAGCCTGTGCGTCGGCTCCGGCATGGGCATCGCCATGGTGCTGGAACGAATTTAGAAACGCTCCACCACTTTGTCATTCTGAGCGAAGCGAAGAATCTACCGCAACGATCCAACGTTCGTCGTTATACAGACGAACCAAGTTTACTCACGGCAGATTCTTCGGCTAAAGCCTCAGAATGACAAAGCGGAAACTTCAATTCCAATAAGTAACGTGTTTATTCACTTTCGTCGGCGTCGGATCTTCATATCCCTCCCGACAATACACGTACTTCTTATACGGATTCTTCTTCACCGGTGCCTGATAAATTCCATGCCCCATCGAATACGCCGCTGGCAGCACAACCGGCGGAGGTGGTGGCACTAAGTAATTACGCGACTTCTTCACATGCTTACGCGCAGGACGAGGCTTCGCAAACGCCTCGCTGGAGAATTGAAGGTCTAGACCAATCGCCGTCGCCAACAGAATCAGAACTAGAAGAGCAATATTACTTTTTGTTCTCAAGGGACCTTAAATCCTCCTCATCCCGCATTGTAGCATTTACTCCGTTTAATGAACGCAAGGGCCTCTTTTTATGGAGGCCCTTGTGCTTTTGGCATGGGAGGGTTCGAGGCAAAACTTTGATTTATGGATACCAACGATTCCGCTTTCTTTCCACCTGCGGCGTGAAATGCTTCACGTCGACTGACGGCGGTCTGTATGTCGTTGTCGCTTTTCCCCACCATACTTTCAGGTCTGCAATTGTGCCCGCTTTGGGAAGGGCTTTACGTTGAGGACCTGGCTTGGGCAAATAAGAACCAGTCGGTCTTCGTCTCGTAGGGGTCGATCCTTGACCGTCGTGCGCAAGTCGATCTAACTCTCGTTGCCACGGATGCAATTCGCTCTCTTCTATTTCTTCCAGCACTTCCTCCGGTTCTTCGTTTTGAATGTGGCGTGGGGTGCCACCCAAGGCCTGTATGGCGGCCAATCTGATGAAAGTAAACATGTGCATGGGCTCCACTAATCCAATTGATATGTGCCCGCGCTAAATCTAGAAATAACACTGAAATTGGCTTCTTAAGCCGTTTTTAGCTTTATTGCACTTAATCAATCGTCGGGTACACTGTTGATTCGGAATCAAGAACAGCGGAAACAACACAGACATGCCTGTCAGCAACGAACAAAAAATTCTGCGCATTTTGCGCCTACAAGTTACCGACAAACCAGGATACCTGGCAAAGATTGCCACCATTCTCGGTGAGCTCGACGCAAACATCGGTGAAATATCAATCTTCTCGCAAGGACCGGACTACATCGTCCGCGAAATCAGTTTGCAGCTGAAGGACGAAGACCACTTGAAGAAGATCGTCTGCAGCATCGAAAAGCTTGATGGTGTCACTATCGATGACGTAATTGATCCAGTTGAACAATTACACGAGGGCGGCAAGATAGGCATGAAGAGCCGTGTCCCGCTCAACAACATCAATGAAATGCGCAAGATATACACACCAGGCGTTGCGCAAATCTGCAAGTTGATCCAGAAAGAACCAGCATTAAGCAAACGATTTACCGGCATTTCCAACACCGTTGGAATCATTACAAACGGAACAGCAATTTTAGGACTCGGTCAAATCGGTCCCGTCGCCGGCATGCCTGTTATGGAAGGCAAGTCAGTTTTATTTGAACAACTTGTAGGCATTAGTGGCATTCCCATTTTAATTGAAAGCACTAAAACCGACGAAGTAATCGACACCATAAAATCAATTGCCACCACTTTCGGAGCAATTCAACTGGAAGATATTGCTGCGCCGGAATGTTTTGACATTGAAGATAAATTGCAGAAATCGCTCGATATCCCTGTTCTCCACGATGACCAACATGGCACTGCCATAGCTGTTTTAGCCGCACTCATCACAATTGCACGTCGAGTAGATCTCAATCTCAATACGTCTCGCATCGGACTAATCGGACTCGGAGCCGCAGGCACAGGCATCGCCAGATTGCTCATGCCATTTGGTGTCAAAGAAATACTCGGCGCCGATCTCCGCCAAGACGCTTTAGACAGACTAAAAGCCGACGGCGGCACCCCCACAACAATCCCCGACTTGATGTCCAAAGCCGACATAGTAATCGCCACCACCGGCTGCCCCGGCCTTATCACTCCACAAATGGTCCGCAAAGGCCAAGTAATCCTCGCCTTATCCAACCCCGACCCCGAAATCATGCCAGAGGTAGCTCTCGATAACGGCGCCTCCTTCGCCGCCGACGGCCGGACTATTAACAACGCCCTCGCCTTCCCTGGACTTTTCCGCGGCGCACTAACTGCCGGCGCCAAACACTTCACCCACAAAATGAAAATCGCCGCCGCCAACGCCATCGCTGATCAAACCCGCGCCAAAGACATCGTCCCCAGCATCCTCGACCGCACAGTGCACCAAGAAGTAGCCGCCGCCGTAGCCCGCGCGTGGAACGAAGAACACGCGTAATTTTAGTTTTGTCATTCTGAGGCGAAGCCGAAGAATCTGCCGTGGCTATACACTGTTCAGGTTGATCAACCTGAACATGTTTACTTGCGGTAGATCCTTCGCTGACGCTCAGGATGACAAAGAGATCTAACCCTTCTTAATTTCCCAGAAGTCGGCGCCAATGATGTCCCAAGGCAGACGATGCTCGTCTGGATTTTCGGGGTCGAAGGCTTGGTTTACGAAGTAGATCAAGTTGGACGGCTTCT
>JAKFVJ010000357.1 GCA_021732245.1 Candidatus Obscuribacterales bacterium
GTTCAATTCGTCGTACTTGGAGATAGTTTCAACAGCCACTTTCACTTCGTTGGTTGCCAGCCCCAATCGATGCATTCCAGTATCAACTTTCAAATGAATGCCGGCTTTTTTACCTAACGCCTTTGCTTCAGCAGCTATTTCAGCAATTTGTGAGATAGAACTAACAGTCAATGAAAGTCCTGATTCAAGCGCTGTTCTTATCGCCCAGACAGGGCAAGGTCCCAACACTAAAACCGGAACTTTGGCTCCGGCTGCCAACAATTGGCAACCTTCATCAACCGAAGCGACACCAAATGCGTCCACACCGGAGGCCTGCAAAACTGGAGTCAATTCCAGAGCGCCATGCCCGTAAGCATCGCCTTTTACAACGGCCATTAACTGCGTGCCGGATTTGAGCCAGCTCTTTATTTGGCTCAAGTTGTATTCAATTGCATTGAGGTCAATTTCGACCCAGGCATCGCGCCGAACCGAAGTCTGGCTTGGCTGTGAAGATGTCAGCATTAGCAATTTCTCGAAATCGGAAAATCAATTCCAGGCTTGTCGTAACAGGAGTTTATGCTAGCATTGCAGGCAGCCATATCACTTGAGATTTCTAGCAGATATGGACTATCTGGTGTAAAAACAGACACCAGGAGTTAAATACCGTTTAAGCACAAACGGTAGATGGCATCCAGCAGCAGGCATCCCGAGACTAAAATTCCCTAGGAGTATTTGAGCCTTGAATAAAGCCGAACTAGTCGACATCGTAGCCAAAGAAGCCGAGACGACCAAAAAAGACGCCGAACAGGTGATCAATAAGATGATGGATACCATCGTCAGAGAAGTTTCCCGTGGTGAGAAAGTCACCTTGGTAGGCTTCGGTACATTTGAATTGCGCCAGCGCAAAGCACGCACCGGTCGCAATCCAAAGACCAACGAACCATTGCACATTCCAGCTAAGCGCGTACCAGGATTTCGCGTAGGCAAAGAATTCAGCGAAGCTGTAAACAAAAAGAAATAGCTTCAAACGTCGCCGACAGCACGAAGCGATGCAAGAGCTGCGATGAGCAGGTCGCTAGCAGAGCGAACCAGTGATGCCGGACGGCAAGCGAAGGTGAAGGCAAAGCCGAAACCGGAGCGTTACAAAAGGGGGTCCCATTGGAGTTACCAAAAGTTGCTGTAATCGGTTGCGGAAACTGGGGTAAAAACCTCGTCCGCAATTTTCACCAGCAAGGCGCACTTGCCACAGTCTGTGATGCTGATGCAAAAAGACTTGAGATGGTGCGTCGCGAGCATCCTGGTATCACTGTCACGCAAAATTTTGACAGTGTACTGGCAGACAAAAACGTTAGTGCAATCGTGGTAGCAACACCATCTGATAGTCACTTTCCAATTGCTCGGCAAGCACTTTTGGCAGGCAAGCATGTGTACGTGGAAAAACCACTTGCTCGTGATGTATCCCATGCAAGAGAACTGGATGATTTAGCAACAAAGAACAACCTTATTCTCATGGTTGGACACCTGTTGCTTTACCATCCTGCTGTTAATTGCTTGAAGCAGTTAATTGCCTCTGGTGAGTTGGGTGAATTGCGTTTTGTCCGCTCGGACAGAATGAATTTCAACACCTCCAGACGCGACTGGTCTGTTTTGTGGGATTTAGCGCCACACGATATTTCCATGATGAGTTACTTGCTTGATTGTGAGAACACGGAAGTTCAACGTGTTGGCGGTTGGGATACGCAAAGCGATGACATCGTTGATGTTGCTTATCTCGATTTAGCGTTTCCATTCAACGGCAAAATTATTCCTGGTCAAATTCGCAATTCGTGGATAGATCCACAAAAGCTTGTGCGCTTGACGGTAAACGGCACGCTCAAAACTGCCGTTTTGAATGATGCTCAAGTGGAAAACAAACTTTCACTGCACAGTCAGACATCGGAAGGTCGTATGATTGTCGAGTATCCTTCCTATCCCGATATCGAGCCCTTGCATTTGGAGTGCGAGCACTTCCTCAAGTGTTTGATGACAGGTGAGCGTCCACGTACAGATGCAAACAACGCATATCAAGTTGTGCGCATCCTTGCCGATGTGGAAAAACGCTTAACTAAGCGTCCCTCGCAAAAGCAGCCGGCGGCAATTACATAATCGAATCATTTCGATTTTGTTGAGGTAGTGGCATAGTCCGCACCTATTGGCGCTATAATCTGATACTGCAATCTACCATTATGCGGGAGTAATTCAGTGGTAGAATGTCTCCTTGCCAAGGAGAATGTCGCGAGTTCGAGCCTCGTCTCCCGCTCCATTTTTTATCCGACACACACAACTTAGGTCATCTTTGACCTGTGTTTTTCGGCTTTTTTGAAGCTAGCCTGCAATTGGCTAGGTTGGCGCCCCAGTCAAGAGATCGGGGCACATGTTCTCTTTATATGAAAAAATTCTCTGCTATATTAACTAATGGAAGTTCGGGGTTTGGGTTTGGCGCGGAGGCGCAAAAATGACTGAAGAGAAGAAGGCCGACGAAGTAACCGGCTCTGCGGATACAGTCAAGATGTCTGCCGATCAAATCATTAAGCGCAGATCGCGCTGGCAGAGTAGTTTAGCGGCTTTGCGCTACATAGACGGCATTACCAAAGACCACGAAGTAAAACTCCGCGACACCGACAGAGCGACCAGCTTGGCGCTATTGGTAGTCTGCGTGTTCGCCTGTATTTCCATGTTTGTACCTCAACTTTCTTCGCATCGCATACCCTTGGTCGGCGCGGCAGACGTACTTTTAGGGTTGACCCTTCTAACTCACGTTGCCAATAGATTTGGAATTCTAACCACTCTAACGCCAAGACAGGCAGTGCTCGTCTGGCAGCTAATGATGGGGTCCAGCCTCATCGGTGTCTTCATGGCCATCAATCTTGGCATCGTCATTTGCCTTGTGATCGCAAAGACACAGATTGTAATTCCCAGGTAATAATGGGGCGTTCAGCCCTCTTGGCGTGCTAAAATTGCCGGATTGAAGTCGTGGCGATGTCTTTGTCTTGCTTAGGTTTTCACCTAGGCGGCATGAGTACCTCACCGACAGTCAGGTCGCTCTATGCGACCGCAGTTTTTGAACTCAGATAAAGGAAGTAGAAGAATGAAGGTCAGCCTGGAAAAGAAGGGTCAAAATGTCGTTTCTTTGGCCGTTGAAATTGAAGCCGATCGCGCGCAGAAAGCCTACGATCAAGCCTGCCGCCAACTAAGTCAAAAGGTTAATATCCCTGGCTTCCGCAAAGGCAAGGCTCCCAAGAATGTCATCGAAAAGACTTTGGGTCCGGACTACATTAAGCGCGAAACTCTCGAGCACTTAATTCCGCAACTCATCGGCAGCGCTATAACCGAGAAAGAACTCGACGTTATTACCGAGCCGGAAGTTGACAGCCTCAATTTTGAATTGGGTCAACCACTTTCTTTTACCGCGCAATTTGAAGTTCGCCCGGAAGTAACCCTGGGCAACTACAAGGGTGTTTCCGTTGAAGTTGGCGAAGCAACCATGAAGGACGAAGCATTAGAGACAGTACTCAAGCAACTAGCTGAGTCCAAGGCTACGCTTAAGGAAATTCCAGACCGCAAAATCGCCATGGGCGACACTGTCATCATCGACTTCGAATGTCACTATGACGGCAAGCCTATTGAAGGTGGCAAAGCTGAAGGCTTAATGCTCGAAATGGGTGAAGGCAATTTCTTTGAAGGCTTCTGCGAGCAACTAGCCGGTGCTGAACCAAACAAGGAAAAAGATGTCAACGTCACGTTCCCGGAAAATTACCGCAACAAAGACCTCGCTGGAAAAGCAGCCATTTTCAAGGTGACAGTAAAAGGTCTTCGCGAAAAGACTTTGCCTGATATCAATGATGAATTGGCAAAAGCCATCGGCATGGAGTCACTCGACAAGCTTAAGGAAGCGATTAACGAGCGCCTCACAGCTGAAGTTAAAGAAGAAAATGACGCTCGCGCACAAAAGGCTGTCGTTGAAAAAGTTGTCGAAGGCGCAAAAGTAGACTTGCCGGACACAATGGTTGAACGCGAAACAAACATGCTCGTGCAGCAGAATCGTCAAGCTCTTGAACGCGCCGGTCAGTCATGGGAAGAGTTTGAAAAATCAGACGGCTTCAAAACCATGAAAGACGAGAAAGACAAAGAAGCTCGCCAGCGCATTGCAACGAGCCTCGTTTTGGGCGCCATCGTGCGCGCAGAGAAATTAATCGTCGAAGACAAGGACCTATATCCACACTTCGCGGAACTAGCGCAGATGTACAACGTCCCATTAGAGAAGGTGGTCAACAACGCTGAAATTCGCCGCAAGGTGATGGAAGAAACCTTGGCTTCCAAGGTTGTGGAGTTCCTGATGAACTCGGCGGAAATTAAATATGTTGCCGAGAAGGAGTCTGACAAGCAAAAAGTCTTGGCTAAGTAGTGCCTGTCACCAATATAATATTGACAGAAACTTTTAAGGTAGTATTGTGGCCGTAGAGACGGCAATATCCTTTTCTTATATAGCTAAGCGCAAGAGGTAGTTCTAAATGAGGCAATTTCAAACACCGTCCTATAAACAGTTGTACGATATCTGGAGTGCGTCCGGAATTGATCCGACGTCCTACTATCCGCCAACAGTTATCGAGACCACTGCTCGTGGTGAACGTGCCTTCGATATTTTCTCCCGCTTGCTGCGTGAGCGTATTGTTTTTCTAGGTACCCCAGTTGATGACACTGTTGCCAACTTAATCGTTGCGCAGTTGCTTCTGCTGGAAGGTGAAGATCCGGAAAAGGACATTCGTTTATACATTAACTCTCCAGGCGGATCCGTTACTGCAGGCTTGGCAATTTATGACACCATGCAGCACATCCGCTCGGAAGTTTCCACAATTTGTCTTGGACAAGCAGCTTCAATGGGCGCCTTCCTTTTAGCTGGTGGCGCAAAAGGTAAGCGTCTTGCATTGCCACATTCCCGCATCCTTATTCACCAACCACTAGGTGGTGCTCAAGGACAAGCAACAGATGTCGAGATTCAAGCTCGCGAAATTATCCGCATCAAGCGTCAGTTGAATGAGCTTATGGCTCACCACACTGGTCAATCCGTAAAACAGATTGAAAAGGACACTGATCGCGATAACATCATGACCGCCCAAGAAGCCAAAGTGTATGGCTTAGTGGACGATGTAATTCTCAAACTTGACCAACCTAATTTGGCTGCTGTTTAGAAAGTAGGAGTCCTTAATGGCTAAGCAATCAGATAATCGACTTAAGTGCTCGTTCTGTGGTAAGAGCCAGGACCAGGTCAAAAAGCTAATTGCTGGACCGGGTGTCTATATTTGCGATGAGTGCGTTGATCTCTGCAATGAAATTCTCGATGAGGAATTAATTGAGGGCACACCGCATCCGGCGCCAACTGACAGCCCGGCACCACAATTGGTTGATGTGCCGAAGCCCTTGGAGATTAAGGCGTTTCTTGATCAACACATTGTCGGTCAGACAATGGCCAAGAAAATACTTTCCGTAGCGGTCTACAACCACTACAAGCGCATAAGCCATAACGCTGAATTATCTGATCAAGTGGAAATTCAAAAGTCCAACATTCTTTTGGTTGGACCAACTGGTTCCGGCAAAACACTCTTGGCACAAACATTAGCCAAACTATTGGATGTGCCGTTTGCTGTCGCCGATGCCACCACTTTGACGGAAGCCGGCTACGTAGGTGAGGACGTGGAAAATATTCTTCTGCGCCTTTATCAAGCGGCAGATTACGATATCAAGAAAGCCGAGCGCGGAATTATCTACATCGATGAAATCGATAAGATTTCCCGCAAATCGGAAAACACATCTATTACCAGAGATGTCTCCGGTGAAGGTGTGCAACAAGCGTTGCTTAAGATGATCGAAGGCACGGTAGCTAACGTTCCGCCACAGGGTGGTCGTAAGCATCCGCACCAAGAATTCATCCAAATCAACACTGCCAACATTCTATTTATATGTGGTGGGGCATTCGTCGGTCTGGATAAGATTGTCGAATCACGCGTCTCTACCAATCGCAATATAGGATTTGGATCAAACGCTCCGGCAACAGCTCGCGAGCGCGAAGAGCGTGCCAGCAAAATCCTCAAGGATCTCATTCCAGACGATTTATTGAAGTTTGGTTTGATTCCGGAGTTTGTCGGACGTATGCCTGTTGTAGCAGTGCTTGAAGCGCTTGATGTAGAAGCTCTCGTACGCATCTTAATTGAGCCGAAGAATGCCATTCTCAAGCAATATCAACAGCTATTGGCCCTTGATGGTGTTGAACTTAAGTTCGACGACGCAGCAAGTCATGCTCTTGCCGAGGAAGCCATCAAGCGTAAGACAGGTGCTCGTGCCTTGCGTGCCATAGTTGAAGAGATCATGCTCGATATCATGTATGAAGTACCTTCACGCAACGATATTAAGTGCATTGAAATCACAAAAGAGCTGGTAGAAAAACGCTCGTCCGCCGAGCTTCTGGAGCTTAAGCCGAAACTGAAAGGCGAAATAGCCTAGTCCTAAGTCAAAACTATGGTTGATATAAACGAACAGACATTTCCTTTGATACCACTGAGAGATGTGGTTGTCTTCCCACAAATGGTGACACCCTTATTTGTCTCCAGGCAGAAGTCTATTGCCGGTTTAGAACAGGCATTGATGCGAGATGACCGGCTTATTGTGCTTGTCGCGCAAAAAGATCCTGAATGTGAAGAGCCACAAGAAAAAGATCTCTATACCGTCGGCACACTTGCCGAAGTCATGCAAATGCTCAAGTTGCCTGATGGCACCGTAAAAGTGCTTGTTGAAGGTTCTTGCCGTGTGCAATTGAACAAACTAACTGTCGGCGAGACTAATCTTGAAGCCAAGGTCAGCGAACAAAAAGAAATTGATAGCGAAGACCAACTAACAAAGACACTTATTCGAGTATCCGTAAATAAGTTTGAGCAATACGTCAAAGCCACGAAGAAAATAAATCCCGAGTCGCTTTTAGCAGTCTCAGGAATAGGACAACCAGGTCGCCTGGCAGATATTATCGCCACTTACTTGAGTCTCGATGTCGCTGAAAGACAAAAGTGCTTGGAGATGGTTGATGCCACTGAGCGTCTTGAATACATAAGCCAATTACTTTCAAGAGAATTGGAGTTAGCTCAACTTGAACAGCAAATTCACGACAGAGTGCGCTTCAATTTGGAAAAGACTCAAAGGGAATACTTCCTGCGCGAAAAGCTCAAGATAATTCAAGACGAGTTGAGCAATGAAGGCGGCGAATTAAATGAAATCGCCGAATACAAACAAAAGATTGCCGGCGCACAGATGCCTGCCCAGGCTGAAGAAAAGGCCATCAAGGAATTAGGCCGGCTGGAAAAAATGATGCCGCAAACTGCCGAAGCATCAGTAATTCGCACATATCTGGACACGCTGGTGAGCTTGCCCTGGTCTAAGTCATCCGCTGATGTCCTGGACTTAAAACGCGCTGAAAAAATCCTTGATGAAGATCATTCCGGACTGGAAAAGGTCAAAGAGAGAATTCTGGAATATTTGGCTGTTCGCAAACTGTCCAACAAGCCACAAAGCACAATTCTTTGTCTGGTAGGTCCGCCAGGCGTGGGCAAAACAAGTCTGGTTAAGTCAATAGCTCGCGCTATGAATAGAGAATTCTCTCGCATAAGCCTCGGCGGCATAAGCGACGAAGCGGAAATTCGCGGACATAGACGCACTTATATTGGTGCCATGCCGGGCAGAATTCTGCAGGCTATTAAACATGCCGACACAAAAAACCCTGTAATTCTTCTCGATGAAATCGAAAAGATGACGCGCTCTTATATGGGCGATCCGACAGCTGCCATGCTGGAAGTCTTGGATCCCGATCAAAATGACACCTTTACAGATCACTATCTGGATGCGCCGTTTAGTCTGCGCGAAGTAATTTTTGTGGCAACTGCCAACGCGTTAGACTACGTACCCAGACCGCTTTTGGACAGACTTGAAGTCATTCGCTTGTCCGGCTATACAGAAGAAGAAAAGGTACAAATTGCCGAGCAGCACATTATTCCTAAGACGTTGGAGAAGCACGGATTGGCGAGCAAGCAATTGAAGTTTGCTAATACCGCAATACGCAAAATCGTCCAGGAATACACGCGCGAAGCAGGCGTTCGCAACTTGGAAAGAGCCATTGCGACAATCTGCCGCAAAGTGGCGACAGAGATAGTAAAACGCAAAGAGTCTTCTGTGCGCATAATTCCGCAAAACGTGAACAAATACTTGGGTGCCGCAAAAATCCTCAGAGACAAAGAAACACCCGGCCCACAAGTAGGAATAGTAAATGGTCTTGCTTGGACCGAGACTGGTGGTGAAACACTTTCAATTGAAGTAAACACCATGCCCGGCAAAGGCAAATTGCAACTAACAGGACAATTGGGCGATGTAATGAAAGAGTCTGCCCAGGCCGCTTTCAGCTATATACGCAGTCACGCCGACAGATTGGGCATTGATGACAATTTCCAAGACAACCTGGATATTCACATCCACATTCCGGAAGGCGCAATTCCTAAAGACGGACCGTCTGCCGGTATTGCCATTGCCCTAGCGCTTATTTCTGCAATTACAAAACAACCAGTTAGAGCGAGCCTGGCTATGACCGGCGAAATCACTTTGCGTGGTCGAGTTTTGGCAATTGGCGGGCTCAAAGAAAAGGTTCTGGCTGCAGTCAGACAAGGTATTAAGACGGTTCTTTTCCCGGCAAGCAATACAAAAGACTTGGAAGACATCCCAGACTATGTAACGGACAAAATTGAACTAATTCCTGTATCGCATCTCGATGAAGTTCTATCTGTTGCCTTTCGCAAGAGCAACACGAAAAGCAAAAAGGCTAAGTCACGCGCCAATGTCCGCTCAAGCTCACGACGTTTAGCCTCTAATTCCTTGCTTTAAGGAATAGTGGCAGTGTTTGGTTTGACGTAGGTAATTGGAAATTCCTGCTGAGCAACAAATTCCATCGGCTGAGTAGTCTGAGGAATAAATGGTATTGGCACGGGCATGGTTAATTGGACATGTGTCTTGACCCGGACAGTGCCTTGGTACGGTCCACCAAATGGTCCAGGATCAGCAATCGAAGCCGGGTTTGTGGTCACATCACTCTGGGTGACCGTTGGTCCCTTTATATAGCCTTGGGTGCGGTTAGTGGCTTGTGCAACACCACTAGCACGTTGAAAGGCTTCAGTCGGCGGTCCGGCAGCAGCTGCGCGGGCAGCGTCTCTGCAAGCAGCGTCGTTGACCTGCATGGCAGCAATGAGAAATGCCAGGTCGACCAGCCCTAAGATAATCGGCACAAGAATGATCAATCCGGCACACAGCTCAATCATTGACTGTCCGGCTTTCCTAGACCCGTTTATGAGACGCATACTCAAGCTATAAGTCCTACAGAACCCAGTTATTTATGTACCCGGCAGGTGTCATACCTAACGGAGATTAGGTCCGAACGGAAAACTTGCAGAGATTAAATGGCCCTAGATGTCATTATCGACGGCGTAAAGCAAACGCTTATAATGAGAGGAACTTAACAGTTCTTCGTGCTTTACATCTGCGGGAGTCAGTCTATGTTTGGTAAGGATAACGGTGGCGAAAATTCCGGTGAATCGGAAAACGTGCAAAGCTCTACAAATGCACAATCATCAAACAAGAACGTCTGGCTGCAGCGAGGCATTCTCGGTGCAATTTTGCTGGCGACAGGCATCTACTTATTCCAGCAGGTCTATGTATTTGCACCGGACGAGGGCAGTCTAGGCGGTCCGGTAAAGGGATTGACCCCTAACCAATTGAGAAAGTTTTACGCAACCAGAGTAGTTTTCAAAAAAGAATTTACACCCGAAGAAGGTCTTGGACCTCTGTTTAACGGCAAAAGTTGTTTTGAATGTCACGGTCAACCAACAGAACGTGTAGGTGGTGAAGGAAGAGACGTAGTTTCAACCGGTGTTGTAAGAATCGGCAGAAGAATTGCTCAACGTCCCAAAGCAAAACAGCCTCTAAAAGACGTAATTACAGGTCTTGGCCAAGACGATGTGGATATTATGCTTTTCCAGGGCGGTCCGGCTTTGGAAAGAAAATCTATTACTTCTGAGTTCGTCAACAAATATCCGCCTGATTGCCAAATCGAGATTGGTTCTGTGCCTTCGGGAGCAGAGCTCATATCCTTAAGGCACGCACCGCCGCTTTTTGGTTTTGGTTTGATTGAAGCCATTCCGGATCCGGATATCGTGCAGAACGTTTTCAAAGAATTGAAATCCAATCCGCAACTAGCCGGACGCGCGCTTTCACAAATCGATCCTTTGACGTATCGCCCACGCATCAGTCGTTTTGGTTGGAAAAATCAAAACTCGACTTTGCTTACTTTCACACAAGAAGCGTTGAACGTGGAGATGGGTGTAACCACTTTCTTTCAGGAAAACGAAAAATCGGCAACCGGTATATCCAATTTTCCAAAATGCATTTATAAGTACTTGCCCTCCGAGCCTAACGACAAAGGTCACGTGATGGCTCAGCTGGCTTATCACCAAGCACTTTTGGCGCCGCCTGACAGAGGACCTATAACCGAAGAAGTAAAACGTGGAGAGAAGGTATTTGAACAACTGCAATGCGCGGTTTGCCATTTACCTGAAATGTCTACCGCTCCTATTGTTTATGTCGTTGATCCGGATAGCCCAGGCCCTGAATTAAAGCATATGGAGATACAGGCTCTGGAAAGCAAGCCGGTAAAAGCATTTTCCGATTTCCTCGTGCACCAGATGGGAGTTAAACTTGCCGATGGTCTGCCGCAAGGGGGAGCCCAGGGTGGTGAATGGCGCACAACTCCTTTATGGGGTCTGCGCTTCAAGAAATTTCTTCTTCATGACGGACGTACTTCGGATATAAACGAAGCCATTTTGGCGCACGGCGGACAGGCAGAGCAAGTGGTAAAAAATTACGACGCTCTTCCTGAGAAGGAAAAGTCCGATCTGTTGGCATTTCTAAAATCCTTGTGAGCAACATGAATCAATTGAAATACATTTGTTTGGCCGCATGTCTGAGTATGTCCTGCGTGCTGCCGGCTCTAAGCGTCGATATAAATGAACAAGCAAAAAAACTTGTCGAGGCAGGCAAGCTGCAAGAGGCCCTTGCTCTCGAACAAGATGTAGCTCGCAAAGAACCCAACTCATCGACGCCTCACCTGGCAATGACAGCGATTTACCAGGCAATGGGTATGAGCAATAAGGCATTGGAAGAAGCTGAGCTTGCAGTCAAGCTTAGTCCATCAAGCGGCAACGCACACTATAATTTAGCTACTGTCTATTACAGCCGCAAACAATTAGGTCTGGCTTTGGCTGAATACCAAAAGGCGGTCAGTTTAGGCAAGGGTGATGTTAACGCACAGCGAGCAGTAGCACAATGTCTTTTAGAATCTGGTCGCATACCTGAAGCGCTATCAAGGCTAGAATCGCTAAGCAAAAGATATCCTACAGATAAGGACATTTGGCTGAATCTCGGTCGCGCCTACTTACTCTATGGAGACGCCACAGCAGCAGGAGTAGCTGCCGAGAAGGCGGTAGATTTGGCACCGGATTTCTACCCGGCGCTAATTCTAAAAGCCGACGTCAAATTGTCGTCTGCACAGTTTAGTGACGCGCGAGATCTGGCAATGAAGGCATTGTCGATCAATCCACATTATCCAGTTGCCTATCTGGTTTTAGGTCGATTGGCCAGCTACAACATCGATAAACCAAATGAAGCTAAGACTGTCATTCTGCAGGCAAAGAAATTCATAAAGAATGCTCCGGAAGTATTTTTCATATTGGGCGGCGGTTTTGCTCGCGTTGCCGGCACAAAAACTGTCGCGCAGGATCCACGACTGTCACGTCAATGGTGGGAAGCGGCAGAACTTTCTCTAAAGACTGCAGCAGATCAGGCTCCTGATCAGCTGGAACCAAATATGCTTATCGCCAAACTATTACTCGATAAAAGACGTCCTGTTGAAGCGCTGCCCTATGCTGAACGCGCCTATGCAATTGCTCCCGATAATAAGCAAGTGCAGCAGGTCTACAAAGCAGCTTCTGTTGCCAGATATGACTTAATCGGCAATTTCATGCATTGGTGGCAAACAACTTTCCAAAAGCAGTAATTGCTTTAGTTTGTTAGCCCCTCGGGATGTTCAACATACGAAGTTGACTTAAAAGTCATAGGTGACGACACACCAAGAATTGGAATTGGTCCAAGGGCCGTAAATGGTATCCATGGCGCAATCTGGAATGTGCACTCCGACTCGTATTCATAGAAGAATTTACTGGTATCAACCGTGCCGCTGAAAGCCGACTTAGTGCCACCTTGCACGGCTACCTGATATACAACCAGCTTAAGAGCGCTGCTGTTTTTTGGCGTCAAATTGCAAAAGTCAGCAAAACGCATGCTGGTACTGCCGCCAGGACAGTCGCTGCCATTTAATACACAATTAGCGGCTTTGTCCGCGTTGGATTTCGCTGCCGTTAAGGAAATAGACGGGGCTGCTGCTCGAGCGGTGACGTTTGCCACAAGCCCTGCAGTCGCAAATGCCGCCATATATGTCGTTAAATCAATGAGTCCAAATACAAATATGAAAATGAGCGGTATTGTGGCAGCAAATTCAGCCATTTGTGCACCGCCGCGCTGACCACGCCGCCTTTTCGCCTTGAAATAATGAATTATCGGCACGTCCGGACCCTCTTGAGCGACTACTCAATACTTATACCCAAAAGGCACTAACGCTAGATTAAGCCGGCTGGAGGACCTTACGCGGGAAAGTCTTCAAAAGATTGTACTGTGTGTCACGCTGGGCTGCATCGTGTCCGGCAGCATGAATTGCTTCAATCATCTGCTTAAGGCTTACATCGAAATAAGTACCAGCAGCAGAAACAACGTTTTCTTCCATCATGGTGCCGCCGAAATCATTTGCTCCGAAAGCAAATGCTGCTTGTCCCAAGCCCAATCCCTGTGTGACCCAGGAAGTCTGCACGTTGGGAATATTGTCGGCAACCAATCTACCGATAGCAACCATACGCAAGTATTCAACTGCAGTTGTTTCGTGACTCATCTTGCGAGCCATCGGTGTTCCGCCAGGCTGAAATGACCAAGTGATAAAGGCTGTAAAACCGTTTGTTTTATCCTGCAAATCACGCAGCTTGATCAAGTGCTCAATTCGCTCTTCAATTGTCTCCACAGTGCCGTACATCATCGTTGCCGATGTCTTAAGACCCATTTTCTGAGCGCATTCCATTACTTCCAACCAACGAGCAGCCGGCATCTTCAATGGGCTTATCGCATCCTTTACACGCTCAACAAGGATTTCTGCGCCGCCACCGGGGATAGAAGACAAACCTGCTGCAATTAGTCTTTCGAGAGTTTTCTCCAACGACAAATTGCTCACGCGTGTGATGTGATCAATTTCCGATGGTGACAAGGCATGCAAAGTAAGGTTTGGAAAATCTCGACGAATGGTGCCAAGCAATTCTTCGTAGTATTCAATGCCTAAATCCGGATTGTGTCCGCCTTGCAGAAGAAGTTGTGTGCCACCAAGAGCAATCAGTTCTTCAATCTTTTCTTTGATTTGCTCATAGGGAAGAACATAAGCCTTATTTGAACCAGGCGCGGCATAGAAAGCGCAAAACTGGCAGTAGGCATTGCAAACATTGGTGTAATTGACATTGCGGTCAATTACAAAAGTAATCGGCTCATCGTCCTTATGAAAACGACGCTTCACTTCGTTAGCCGCCCAGGCTAGATCGAGCAAACTCGCCTCTCTGTATATACGAGCACCTTCAGCAACCGTTAAACGGCGACCTTGAGCCGCTTCTTTCAAAAGGCCTGTAACCATGTTTATATCCTTATCTTTGCCTGACAAGATTGTAGCCTTGGATGGCACTCTAACTGGTAATCCTCATAAGCTTTTAAGTTAAGCTTTTAAATAACTTGTGCGCCTTAGCTTCAGATGTAGCAAAATTATGTGTGGTCGCTGAAGCGCAGCGAGAGCGGCGATGAGCCGGTCGCTGCGGAGCGAAGGTGGAAATGCCGGAGGCTTAGCGAAGGTGTAGCAAAGCGAAACCAGAGCGTTAAAAATGGTCAAATACAAAGATTACTATCAAACTCTTGGCGTCTCACGTACAGCTACCGAGAAAGAAATCAAGAGCGCCTATCGCAAGCTGGCCAGGCAACACCACCCGGATACCCACCAGGGCAAGAGCAAAGCGGCAGCTGAAGAGAAATTCAAGGAATTAACCGAAGCTTACGAAGTTTTGAAGGACGCCGATAAGCGCAAGCGCTATGACATGTTGGGCGCCAATTGGAAAGCAGGCGCTGACTTTACGCCGCCACCTGACATGGGCGGATTCAGTTTCGACTTTGGACGCATGGGCGGAATGGGCGGCATGGGCGGCGGTGGCGCTCAGTTTTCCGACTTCTTCGATATCCTCTTTGGACAAGCAATGGCCGGTCAAGCCGGGCGTGCTCGTGGTGGCGCCGGCGGTACCACTGGCGGACCATTTGGATTTGGCGGCGCCCATGAAGAAGATTTTGGCGCACCAAGAAGACAAAGCGCCGACCAAGAAGCCGACGTCGAATTGAGTATTGAAGAAATTGCCAGCGGCACAATGCGCAAAATTCAAATTACCGAACCCGGCGGCAAAACACGCACGCTCGAAGTCAAAATACCAAAAGGCGTGCGCGCAGGTTCCAAGGTAAGAATGTCAGGCGAAGGTGGCATGGGACCTCAAGGGAAGCGCGGCGACCTTTACTTGAAAGTAAAAGTAAAACCACACCCATACTACAAACTTGAAGGCGACAACTTAATTACGGAAGTACAGATAACCGCACCGAAAGCTGTTCTTGGCGGTGAAGCTCACATAACAACACTGGATGGCTCTGTCACCGTAACCATTCCACCTTTTAGCCAAAGCGGCAAGCTGTTGCGCCTTAAGGGCAAAGGACTCCCGCAGCTAAAAACAGCAACAAGAGGCGACCATCTTATTCGAATTAAGGTGGCACTACCGACTGAATTAACGGTCGAAGAAAAAGAACATTGGCAGGCGCTCGATAAGCTCAGCTCCAAAAGTGCACACGCAAGCGTTTAATTAGCCGCCGGAACCACTCGAATTAGGCACGCTTTGACGCTGTCCTTCACCTTGCGGCGTTTGTTGAATTGGGTTCTGAATGGCACTATATTTAGCTGCGTTGGTAAATGCCGTAAGCGCTTGCGTGCTATCACCAAGTTTCTGCAAAACAACTGCTAAATTACGCTGGATTTCCGGATCAGTTGGGGCGGCTTTGCGAGCTTCAATAAGCATTTGACGTGATTCACGTAATTGACCCATATACAAGTAAAGCCTGGCCAGGCGAATGCGCACGGATGGATCTTCGGGGCGATCTTGACGTTCGCGAATAAGTTGAAAGAGCGCTCTATCAAGCGATCCCCAAGTCTCTTTCATCTTTCGTACGTCTTTGGGCAATCCCATGACTTGCTGTTCAATTGAGTCGGCTAGCACATACTCGGTCAAGCCCTCTCTGTATTGATCGATAGAAGCTAGTGCCAAAGCCCTTTGCCGTCTGGCTTCAAAATTGTTCGGATCAGATTTAAGTGCCGCTCCAAGTTCAGCAACGGCTTCGCTTACTCGTCCTGTTTTCAAATAAATATTGGCCAGATCAACTCTCGGTTTGGACCAATCAGGGTAAGCATTAATAATCAGTCTCAGCTGCAACTCAGCGGGTTGATATTGACTGTCTTCAGTTAACTTGGAAGCCAGATTCAATCGTGCGTACCTGCTATGCGGCGCTAGCGCTACTGATCTTTTTAAAAAACGAAAACCTTCTTCCTTATCGGAAATTTCTGCAAGGACGTTACCGACGCAAATCATCGCTATTGGATCGTAGGGTTTTTCCTTAGCCAAAGCATGAGCTTTTGTCACAGCTAAATCCATTTTGCCCTCAGCCAACAAAATGCTTGGTTCCATCGTGTCGGCTTGTCGTAAAATTTCCGGAGAGTCCAGAGTCGCAGACTTGCCTGTCTTGGTTTCTTTTTCGTCAGACAGTTTAGCTTCCGGCTGAGCAATGGTCATATAAAAGGCAAGACACATAACAGCGCCGAAGGCGACCTGCCAACTGACAGCACTCTTAAAAACGGAACCTAGTTGTAGCGACTCAGCTCTTGCCAAAGACACCACTCCCAAAACATTCCTGACGAAGCTTTCTTAAGCATAGCGCAAAGTAGTCGGAAGCAGCCTTTGATGATACGTAATGATCAAGTTGTTGTTTGGTTTTATCAGCAAGATCGAGCAATCTTTTAAGATAGGAGGCATAAGCCGGCGTTTTAATAGCGGCATCTTTGAAAGATTCAATTTCCTTCGCCACTACCTGGTCAATAATGTCGGACAAGGGAAGGTCCACTTTGTCACTTATCGCCTGTGCCGACTTTGCCCAATTGAGTCCGGTCCAGACACGCCGGGATTTGGGATCATTAACCGGCAATGAGCCGATAAATTTTTGCATCTGTTGAGCTTGC
>JAKFVJ010000502.1 GCA_021732245.1 Candidatus Obscuribacterales bacterium
GGACGAACCCTTTTGGATGGCAGTTTCCAGTTTGCGCTCAACGCGCGTAATGTGTACTGAGCAAATATCCAAAAATGAATATCCAAAAATGAATATATAGATTGACCCAGATCCAAGTGTGAAATTCAAATGGCAAAAACCAAAGAAGTGGAAGATATGGCAGCTGAAACAGAAAGCAAATCCAAGGACAAAGGTGGTGGCGATTATACAGCCGCTACAATCGATGTTTTGGAAGGTTTGGAAGCAGTCAGAAAGCGTCCTGGTATGTACATCGGTTCTACAGGACCACGTGGCTTGCACCACCTTGTCTATGAAATTGTAGACAACTCTGTAGACGAAGCTCTTGCTGGTTTTTGTAAGAACATTGAAGTCACCATCAACGAAGATAACTCAGTAACCGTAATTGACGATGGTCGTGGTATTCCTGTCGATAAAGTAGCGAAGACAGGCAAGAGCGGTGTCGAAACAGTATTTACTGTCTTGCACGCCGGCGGAAAATTCGGCGGTGGAGTCTACAAAGTATCAGGCGGTTTGCACGGCGTTGGAGCCTCAGTTGTAAACGCGTTGTCCGAGCGTCTTGTTGTTGAAGTTTCACGCGACAACAAAGTGTACAGACAAGAATACAAGCGTGGTAATGCTTCAGGCGGACTGGAAGTAATTGGTTCAACCGATAAGACAGGCACCAAGGTTACCTTCTGGCCGGACGATCAGATTTTCCATGACGTCAATGAAGAAGGCGAGCGCACAAAAATTGTCATGGACCATGACGTCTTGGTTACTCGTCTTAGGGAAATGTCGTTCCTCAACAAGGGACTGCGCATGACTCTTTCCGATAAGCGTTCCGACAAGAGCGATACCTTCTACTACGAAGGTGGAATTGCCAGTTACGTCGAATACTTAAACGATACACGTACCGCATTGCACAAGCCTCCTGTTTACTTTGAAATTGCCAAAGACAATGTTGTCGTCGAGTGCGCGTTGCAATGGACTGATATGTACTCAGAATCCATTTATACATTCGTGAATAATATCAATACTCACGATGGTGGAACGCACTTAACCGGTTTCCGCAATGCGCTCACTCGCGTCATTAACGATTACGCACGTAAGAGCGGTCTTATTAAAGAATCCGATTCCAACTTTAGTGGTGAAGATGTTCGCGAAGGCTTGACGGCTATCGTCAGCGTCAAAGTGCCTGAACCGCAATTTGAAGGTCAAACAAAAGAACGTTTGGGCAACAGAGAAGTGCAAGGTATTACTCAATCGGTGACAACAGACAACCTTTCTGATTGGTTGGAATTAAATCCGAAGCAAAGCAAGGAAATTATCGGCAAAGCTATTCAAGCGCGTACTGCGCGCGAAGCAGCGCACAAGGCTAAAATTCTTGTTCGTCGCCAATCGGCTTTGGAAAATTCCTCCTTGCCGGGTAAATTAGCCGACTGTTCAGACAGAGATCCGGCTAAGTGCGAAATCTACCTTGTAGAAGGTGACTCCGCCGGTGGCTCAGCCAAGCAAGGTCGCAACAGACAGTTCCAAGCTATTCTTCCTTTGCGCGGAAAAATCTTGAACGTTGAACGTGTTCAGCCAACAAGAATTTACGAAAACGCTGAAGTGCAAGCGATGATTCAGGGTCTTGGTCTATCTGTTAAGGAAGACGAAGAAAATGGCGGCGGCAAAGGCTCAGGTCTCTTGCGTCCAAACGCTGAAAACCTTGATCTCGGCAAGCTCAGATATCACAAAGTGATTATCATGACCGATGCTGATGTCGACGGCAGCCACATTCGCACATTGCTTCTGACGTTCTTCTTCCGGTATGCCAAGCCGATGGTTGAGCAGGGTTATGTATACATCGCTCAGCCGCCACTTTATAAAGTAGAGAAAGGCAAGCGCACGGAATATTGCTACAACGAGCACAAACTGGAAGCAGTTTTAGCTGAATTAGGCGATAAAGCAGTTATTCAGCGATTCAAAGGTTTGGGCGAAATGATGCCTGAGCAGCTCTGGGATACGACAATGAATCCGGAAACACGTACCTTGAAAAAGGTCACCATTGAAGATGCTTCTGAAGCTGACCACGTATTTGACCTTTTGATGGGCGAAGCTGTCGGACCGCGTCGTGAATTCATTGAGCGTAACGCACACTTAGTGGGCAACCTGGACGTCTAAAAAACGTGATTAACGTAGCCAATGTAATAACAGTTTCCAGAGTGTTTTTAGCCCTGGGAACCCTTGCTTTGCTTTGGCTGCCCGGTGATACTTGGCGGTGGGTAGCCTTTGTTTTGACGGCATTGGTTATCTGGGGTGACGGCCTTGATGGCTATTTCGCGCGCAAGCTGAACCAAACATCCAAGCTTGGCGCGATGCTTGATATAGTCGGCGATAGAGCTGTGGAAATGGCTTATTGGATAGCCTTTTCTGCGCTTTCTTGGGTGCCTGTTTGGGTGCCACTTCTCTATTTGATTAGAGGCACTTTTGTCGATGCGATAAGACAAGTGGCAAGCGAACAGGGCTTTACTGCATTTGGCAAAACAACCATGATGCAATCAGGCTTGGGCAAGTTTTTAGTGGCGTCTAATTTCAGCCGCTTTAGTTATGCGATTGCAAAAGCCGCCGCCTTCTGTTTGGTAATTGCCGCCCATACGGAAAAATGTGAGGCAACTGCGGTGCCGGAAATCGCCATGGCACTTGTTTATGTTTCATGCGTCTTTTGTATTATTCGTGGACTGCCTGTACTTATTGAAGGCAGAGCACTGTTAAGAGCTTAGGTGACCCATTACTAAATTAGGATCTCGATTACACTAATGAATTGGAGAATGAAATGACGAACATTACTAGAACTCTTTTTGTCTCTGCCATGCTTGTAGGTCTTAGCCTACCTGTTTCTGCCAAGGAGCAAATAGCAACTGCAAATGGTTGGACAATTGATCCGGCACATTCATCGGCAAGGTTTTCCATCAAGCACATGATGATTTCCAACGTGAACGGTTCATTCGGCAAAGTATCAGGCAATGTTCAATATGACGGAAAGAACCTGCCGAAAGCCAGTGTTGATGCGGTAATTGATGTAGATAGCATCAATACCAATGAACCAAAGCGTGATGCGCACTTGAAGAGCAAAGATTTCTTTGAGGTGGAAAAGTATCCGACTATAACTTTCAAATCCAAGAAAATTACTCAGACAAAAGATGGTTTCAAAATTCTTGGTACTTTGACTATGCACGGTGTTTCTAAAGACATAACTCTTGATTCAGAAGCAATGGGACCTGTAGTCAATGCGCACGGCAAGACTCGTACCGGAACATCTGCCACAGCTAAATTGAATCGTAAGGACTTCGGAATTTCTTACAATGCTGCTTTGGATAACGGCGGAGCTATGGTTGGCGACGACGTGAAAATTACTCTGGATGTAGAAATGGTCAAGTCAGAGGACAAACCGCAAGGTTAGGTCTTTGGTCTCAAGCCGACGTCTTTGACGTAGGCACCCATGCCACCAATTAAGTCGGTTATTTGCGTGAAGCCGTGTTTACGCAAATAACTGGCGGCTATTGAAGAGCGATAACCACCGGCACAAACGACTGTCAGCCTTTTATTTTGTGGGACATGGCTCAGTCGCTCTTTTAGTTCAGCCAAAGGAACGTGAATAGAGCCTTCAATGTGACCACCGTGATACTCGGATTCAGTTCTTACATCAAGGACTGTGTGCGATCCGTCAACAACTGCCTGTTGAAGCTGACGCGAATCAAGACGATTTGTTGACTGGCTAAGAGTACTTGCCGGTATTTCAGATAGGTCATTTAAGAAGCCTCTGACATTATCAAAGCCTATGCGACCAAGGCGCATGGCGGCTTCCTTTTCATCACCTTTATTGGCAATTATCACTATTGGTAATTCGGGCGACAAAATAGCGCCACACCAGTTGGCATATTTTCCTCCTAGTCCGACATTTATGCTGTCCTTTAAATGACCCTGAGCAAATTCATCAGCTGTGCGCACATCAAGTATTTGAGCGTCTTTTACGGCTAAAAGCTCCTTGAGGCTTAAGGGTTTTAGCTTGCCTGCCAATGAGTTGTCTAAAAGCTCGTGATTGGTTTTGTTGTATGAAGCTGTGAAAGAGAAGTACTTAGGTGGGCTTGTTTGGCAGCTAACAAGCTCTTTTATGAAGGCGTCTTTGTTCTTCTCCTTAAGTGCCCAGTTAGTTAGCTTTTGGACGGACATCGTTGAGGATGCGTCCTTGCTCAAGTTTTTGCCGCAGGCAGAACCGGCTCCGTGAGCGGGATAGACGATAGTCTCATCCGGTAGACTAACTAGCTTTGTCTGCAATGAATCGTATAGCATCGAAGCTAGTGAGTCAGCGGTAAGACCTTTTGAAGCGAGCAAATCCGGGCGGCCGACATCGCCTAAAAAGAGTGTGTCACCTGTAAAAACAGCATATGGTTTGTCTGATTCGCTCTTGTCGTAAGCCAAAAGGCAGATGGATTCAGGGGTGTGACCTGGTGTCTCAAGCACCCTCAATGTGACATTTTTGCCTAATTCCAATAAATTTCCTTCAAAAAGCCCATGGAATGGGAACTTTGCATCAGATTTAGCACCCATGGCTATCGTTGCGTTAGTTGCTCCGGCAAGTTCCAAATGACCTGAAGCAAAGTCAGCGTGACAATGGGTCAAAACGACGTACTTAATAGTTAGGTTAGCCTTTTTGGCCTCTTCCAGATAAATGTCGATATCACGTTGGGGATCAATTACACAAGCAATACCCTCTGTATTATCGGCAACTAGGTAGGAGAAGTGTGACAGGCAGTCTAAGGAAAATTGTTTAAGCCGCATACGTGTTTTTTCCCTTTTCTTTTGGTTGCTTCCAATCTATACTCCTCACAGACTACCGGAACTGGACCCAACGAGGGGAAAAATTGTGATTAAGGTAATAAACCTGGCAATAGCTATAAGCCTCATAAGCGTAACGGCAGCCTTCGCTGAAGTGGGTAAGGCATCGATTGTTGACCCAGCCTTGAGTCGGGCACTAGAGACCCTAAATGGGACCTACAACAACAAAACCTATAAGAAAGTAGTCCGTCGTCAAGTGGTTGCTGGAAAGCCCAAGGCTGCCAAGCGCGCACACAAGGATCTCGATAAGGTATTAATATTGGGTGGCGCTGAAGCGTTTCCCATGTAATTTGAAAAATAGACCTGAAGATTCAAGTGGCGGACATAATTGCAGATTCAAAATTGAGCTATGAGCACGGGGCTTCCGATGAACCCTTGCTTGGACACACCTTAGGTGCCTGGTTGGATAAGGTGGCATGCGAGAATGCTCAGGGCGAGGCTCTGGTTAGCCCTAAGCAAGATTTGCGCTTTACCTATAAGCAGTTAAAAGCCAAAGTAGACTTGTTTGCCCGTGGACTTATGAAATTGGGCATTGCCAAAGGTGACCGAGTAGGCATCTGGTCAACCAACTGTGCCGAATGGGTAATCTGTCAATTTGCTTTGGCAAAAGTCGGGGCAATACTGGTCAATATAAATCCTGCATACCGCAAAGAAGAATTGCAGTATGTATTGAAGCAATCGCAAATGAAGTTGCTCATCTGCCGCCCAGGCTTTAAAGACGGTGAGTATCTAGAGATGGTAAAAGCCCTGAAGCCGTCTCTTTTAGGTGCCGGACAGGACAGTAGTAACGCTGATGATATTTTGCCTCTCGAGCAAGTTGTCGTTATTTGCTCGCCTGCAGAAGCAAGTGGACCGGCTCTTAGCTTTGAAGAAGTTTTGAAAATAGGAGAAGATCTGCCTCAAGCTGAGTTGGATACAAGAAGTGAGTCGTTGCAATTCGATGATGCCGTCAATATTCAATACACATCAGGCACAACCGGTTTTCCCAAGGGCGTTACCCTATCGCATCATAACTTGCTCAACAATGCCTGGTTTGCAGGCAAAGCACTTGAGCTCAATAACAAAACTCGTTACTGCGTAGCCATGCCTTTTTACCATTGTGGTGGCATGGTCACAGGCACCATAATGACGCTTATTCGTGGTGGCTGTGTGGTTGTGCCTAATCCACATTTTGATCCCGAAGCAACGCTAACTGCTGTGGCTGCCGAGAGATGCACGCACTTATGCGGTGTGCCGACAATGTACATCGACCAACTTGAGCATCCACAGTTTGCCCAGTTTGACTTAACAAGTCTTGTCGGCGGCTTTATGGCTGGAGCTCCGTGTCCGGTCAAACTAATGGAAGAAGTTGCCGACAAAATGCATATGACCAAGGTCGTTATTTTCTACGGACTGACAGAAGCCTCGCCTTTAATTACAGTGACTTCCGCTACGGATTCGCTTGAAGTTAGAACAACAACTGTGGGCAGCGTTTTGCCGCACGTTGAGTGCAAAGTAGTCGATGCTGAAACAGGTGCATTGTTGCCTCGCGGGCAGCAAGGTGAGGTCTGCACGCGTGGCTATAATGTCATGCTTGGTTATTGGCACAACAAGCAGGCGACAGAGGATGCCATTGATTCAGGACGTTGGCTGCACACGGGTGACTTAGGTGTGCTCAATGAAGCAGGTCATTTGAACATCACCGGTCGCAAGAAAGACATGATTATTCGCGGCGGTGAAAATATCTATCCGCGCGAAATTGAAGAAGTCTTGCATGTGCATGAAAAGATTGCGCAAGCACAAATTTTTGGAGTGCCGGACAAACACTTCGGTGAAGAAGTATGCGCCTGGATTCAACTCAAAGAAGGGGTTGTTGCTCAGGAAGACGAGATTAGATCCTGGCTCAAAACGCGTGTTGCGCATTTTAAGGTGCCACGCTATGTGAAATTTGTAAGTTCCTATCCCAAGACTGTGACAGGCAAGATTCAAAAGTTTGTCATGCGCGATCAGATGATTGCCGAGCTTAAGTTGGAATCGGCTGCCTCTGTAACCACTGCCTAGGTGATAAGTGACAGACATTCGGCAAAGCGGCTCATATACAAAACTTGCCAAGCCGATTGTCAAAATTACCTGGCGCCAGAAGACCGTAAATTACTGGCGTTCTACCTGGTATTTTGAGCGCTTAATGGTTTTGATTGTTCTGTTACTTCTCCCATTTGTGGTCTATTCTGCCTGTGATGAGATTACTTCTAAGTTGGCGATGGTTTCCGAATCGGCCAAGCTTGCCGCTACCTTACGTCAGATAAAAGAAAGAGCGCATAAAACGAACGCTTGCGCGATATTAGAAGCTCAATTACCGGATCAAAGATTTCCAGCTTCCTACGTGGTTAGATATTCCCCCCCAAGTGGCGCTGATAATCGGATATTTATGCCCAACGGACTGACTTTGTCGGGTGCAGTTCGTATTGATCCGCAAGGAGTACCGGACGGGCAAGTCTCATTTACAATTCGCCATGGGCTCGCCACTAAGCATGTTCTAGTTAGCGAGCAGGGTCTGATTTCTATTCCTTAAAGATTAATATCCTTCAATAATAATCCAATAACCCTTGTGCGTGATGGTTTTCAAGCGATTTTGTGGAATATTGGATCTGGGGCACGGATGTTGCGCCGGCCCTTGATTGTTAAGGCGAATATGCGTATGGGACGTAACCTACAGTCTGTACGTTTGAATGCTGGAAATGTCCGGTCGGATTCTGGTATCTATTTGGTGGAGCTATTAGTGGCGGTCTTTATTTCAAGTCTTTTAGCAGCAGCGCTGGCAGAAAATATGTCTCAGACGCTCAAGCTAACAAGCAGCGGACAAAATCAGATTGTTGCGGCAGCTATTGGACAGGAACTTATAGATAACGCCAGAAACACTGACTATGCGGTTTTGTCTGGTTTGGTTGGCAATACTTATACGCTGAATATCAATAGCTCGAATTCTGGAAGTCCGGTAAACACCAGACCTCTAATGCTGGACTTGACCAACTTGGATTGGTCAACGGACGCGGAAAATAACAAGTTTGTCGGTACGGTAACAGAAATGCTAACCAATGCTGGCTGGGGTAGCTATACCGACGCTACAGGAGCGGTTCTGCCCAATGGTGTCAAAGTCGATATTACGGTCAATTGGACCGAAATTAAGATGAATAAGACCTATACAGTTAGCACGTTTATCTCTCGAAACGGTATTCATAATTGAGAGGTCTTTATGCGTACATTTCTAGCACTACATAATGCAAGACAGAGGACAAGCGGGCTCTCGCTGGTAGAGATGCTGGTATCGGTAATGATCATTGGCATTATTTCTGCTGGAACAGCCGAACTTTTGTTCATGAACAGTCAAGGCTCGTGGAAATTATTCAACAAGGTGGACAGTCTGAATGCAGCCAGATTAGCTATAGATAGAATTGCTGGTGACGTGAGAATGGGCCGCAATATTGGTGATATTACGCGTGAGCCTGGCGACAATCCGGAAATTAGCGTCGGCTACTTTCCGGCCACTCCAAGCAATCCCCTCTATGGCGCTGGGCAGGCTCCAGCTGGCGGTGGATGGCCAGGCTCGCCTTGGCCTAGTCATCCATATACCATTTCCAACACCTGTTTGATAATACAGGTCCCAATTTTTGACGCGAATGGTTTCCCCCAAAAAATTGGAACGCTGGACAATACGGATACCTACGTCTATCAAGTTTTACCTGATAGCACTGATCCAGGCACGTTTATGCTGCAGGTAGCCAGCTTCCCCGGCAATAACTCAACCAGACCAGTACTGAATCCACCAAGAACGCTTCTGAGGGGAATAATTGGTCCTATGGATAATGCTACCGAAACCCCCAAGACGTTTCAGTTTTTAACCAGTGCTGGCATACCGCAAGACACAGTCTTAGTCGATCAAATGTCGAATTACACCGGAGTAATAGTCAATTTTGAATTGCGGCGGCATGAGTCGGTGCAAGCGAGAAATCGAAGCACGATTGGTATCAAGAGCGAGATTTTCTTGCGCAACAACACTCTTACAACAATCTAGGAGAATTGAGATAACCAACAAAACGGGTCAGTTAGTGATGTTGAAACCAGTAGTAAGGCGTTCTGCGGGGCGCTAGCTCATTACAGTTTGCTTATTATGAGAGCAATTATAAGTTGACAAGGGGAATGTGTAATAGGCTGGAAGTAGACGGTTTATGTCTGGGTCAAGCCAGGAGAGGGGTCCGGTGAGAACAGTTCTGAAACGGCTCACTATTAAAGCGGGGGACTTTTGTAGAAAAGTCTCTGCTTTGATGCAAGCTTCAGAGCATAGTTCCAATGCCAAACCTAAGAGGGTGAAAGATTCAAATCGAGATGACGGTTATTCGATAGTCGCTGTCACTGCTTTTAGCGTTGTAGCTGGTGCATGGATGCTTATGACTGCGTCGGTGTCATTACCAGTCATACAAAAAGCGGCAGAATTTCGTTATTGGTCAACTGTCCGTAGTTCTGCCGAGGCTGGGTTGGATTATGTAGCTGCTCAATTGGATTCAAATTTCAAAGCAGGTACTGTTTCTTCGTTTGATGATACCACTGTCGATGGCACTGCCAAAGTGAGTGCTGTCCCGGCAAATGTCATTGGGACATATGCGACCGTCAATGTCTCAGTCAACAATGTGAGACCACCGACGACTTCGTCTGTTTACAATACTGCTTTTGATGATACGCTGGCAAACAATTCTGTCGGTAATGTCAACCGCTACAGGGTTATTTCATCAACTGCTTCGTATGCTGGATTAAGTTCAACTGTGCGAATTATTGTCAGACCTGATTTGAATGGCTTACCCGCCACGACAACGACAACGACAACAACAACAGGTCCTACGGGTACGAGTACTACGCCGTTTTTTAACTATGCGATTTTTTCAGATGGCGCCATGTTGGCTTCAGGCAATATGACTACTGATGCTTACGATTCAAGAAACGGAGCCTATGGTGGGACAAATAGGAATAACTACAGGGGTGATGTAGGCTCCAACACAAGTGCCACAATAGGTGCTAATTCAAATATTGGCGGCAATTTGGTAGTTACCTCATTGCCCAAAGGTAGTACCACTGCAGTCGTGGCAACCAGATCTGCCAATGCAGTTGTGCAAAATCAATTGAAGGTGAATGGTGTTACAAGTGGATTTACAGGTACAAATGGGTCCGCACCGGGCGGTAGTGATACCGTAAAAGCTCTTGAATTTGGCACACCAAGATCCGGCGACTACACAACCCCTATAGATAAATCTTTAACTTCGAATCAAATAACTCTTTCACCTGCGCCCAGTGCCCCATCCGGCTCGTATAATGTAGGAGCAATCAATGTTTCCGGTAACGGCAAGGTTATTGTTCGCAACAGCGCCGCCCCGGTTAGTTCAATAAATGTGTCAGCGAATAACACTATTTATATTCCGCCGGGTAACTATAAGGCTACATCGTTATCAATTTCAGGCAATGGACAAATTCAGTTGGAAAGTAATGTCAGTACGGATGTGGTTATTAGCCTCGAAGGCAATACGGCCGGCACCACGGTTATCTCACTGGGCGGTAATGGTGTTTCCAATGCGACGCAAATTCCTTCTAAATTTCAAGTTGTGACAAATAGCTCCAAAAGCACCAGTATCGCCGGTAATGCCGATTTTCGTGGTGTCATTTATGCACCTTCTTCTCCGATAACCATAGCCGGCAATGGCAGCGTGTATGGGGCACTAGTTGGAAAACAAGTTACATCAACTGGTAATGCCGCTGTCCATTTCGATTTAGCTCTAGCTGATGGTACGTATGCTAGTACCCATAACTTAGGTGCCACAGTTACCATTCCTGGTGAAGAGATAACCATTACTACTACTACACCTACTCTTGTGAATTCGCTCAAAACCGTTAGTTGGGAAGAGCGCTAAAGCAAAGAGATCTAAATTACCGCTTATCTAAGCAAGTGGTAACTCTTAGGGGGGACGCCTCCAGTGAACTGCTGATCTATGCTGGAAGTACTGATGAAGTAGGCGGTCGCAATCGTTTTTCATTCAGATAGGGGCTGAATGAAAGGGTCGTGCGCGGTTGCGACCGGCCATTTTTTGTTTTGTTTGTATTGGACTAAGCGGTGGCATATGCGTATGCAGTCCCTGTTTTACAGACGCAATAGACGGGCTCAGAATGGATATAGCTTAGTGGCGGTGTCCGTATTCTCTGTTGTGGTGGCCACCTGGCTAATGGTTACTGCCAGCATCGTTATCCCCACCTATCAGAAGGGATCAGAGCTTGGATATTGGTCGATAGTAAGGAGTTCTGCGGAGGCTGGTCTAGATTACGTGGTCTCTCAGCTGGATACCGCATTTAAGAACGGTACGATTTCAAGCTATGATGATGTAAGCCTTGATGGCACGCCGCACGTATCGCAAGTACCGGCTAGTGTGGTCGGCAGCGCAGCTCTTGTAACAGTGTCCGTGAATAATGTACGAGCACCATCCACAGCCTCTGTTTGGAAAAGCCAGCTGGATGATCAATTGGCTGGTAATATTGTGTCCAATACAAATTGTTTCAGAGTGATTTCAGCCACTTCAAATTATGCAGGGTTGAGTTCAACAGTACGCATAGTTATCTCACCTATGTTGAAACTAGTAACTACGGCACCTACTACCACGCCATTTTTTTCTTATGCTCTTTACTCTCAAAATGCTCTCAGCGCTTCCGGCAATATGATTACGGATGCCTACGATTCTAGAAATGGTGCCTATGGAGCCGGTAATAACAATAGTTATCTAGGTGATGTTGGTTCTAATACCAGCGTTAGTTTGTCTGGTAATACGCGCATTGGGGGCAATTTGATTGTCGCTTCTTTGCCAAAGGGAAGCACGACAGCTACTGTCGCAACAAGAAGTGGTAATGCTATTGTTGAAAATCAGATCAAGGCTAACGGAATGACCAGTGGTTTTACAGCCACTGTAGGACCAACGCCTGGCAGCAGCGACAATGTAAGAGCTCTTGAAGCAGGGACTCCTCGTAGCGGTGACTACACGACACCAATAGATAAGTCCTTGAGTCAGAATCAAGTTAGCTTGACTGTAGCTCCTAGTTCGCCTGATGGCTCATATAATGTCGGCGCGGTGAATATTTCTGGTAATGGAAAAGTAATAGTAAGAAATGGTGTTGCGCCGGTAAGTTCGATTAATGTTGGTGCCAATAACACGCTTTATATCCCGCCGGGCAAATATAAGGCAAGTTCGTTTAACATAAGTGGCAATGGACAGTTGCAAATTGAAAGCAATGTCACAACTAATACTGTAGTTTATTTGGAAGGGAATTCTGCCGGTTCGACAGTTGTTCAGATCTCTGGAAACGGAATGGGTAATGCCACAAATATTCCGGCAAGATTCCAGATATTTACCAATAGTTCAAAAAGTGTCTCATTATCGGGAAACGCGGATTTTAAAGGTGTAATCTATGCCCCCTCGGCTGGTGTTTCGATTAGCGGAAATGGTGCAGTCTATGGTTCTGTTGTTGGGAAATCGATTACTTCCTCCGGCAATGGCAATATCCATTTTGATCTGGCTTTGAAGGATTCTACCTATGCTTCGACCAACACGATTGGCTACGTGCCGGCTGGCGGCTCAGGTAGCAACTATGTGGTCAATGGTCTTACAACTGTTAGCTGGGAAGAGTTTTAGTAATTCGGCATGCTGGGATCTATATCTCTTGCCCAGGCAAGAATGCCACCATCCAAGTTTGCTACGTTTTTGTAGCCGGAGGCAGCAAGTAATTGGCAGGCTCTTTCCGATCTCTTTCCTGAGCGGCAATAAACGACAATTTCAGAGTCTTTATTGGCTAACTCGTTAACTCGGGCGGGTAATTCGCCCAGAGGAATATGTTTGATATTTGCTAGTTTGCAGACGGCAAGTTCATTTGCTTCACGCACATCCAATACCAAAAGATCCGGATTGGTTTTTATGCGCTCTTGAAGATCCTTAGCAGAGATTTCTTTTACACCGCTTGCAAAGTTCATGGTCGTCCTCACTTGGAAAGAAGGCTTATCCTAGCAAGGACATTTGCGCCTATCCAGTCGAGTCATTTAAAGATTAGTCGACCTATTCCCAAATGAGCTTATGGGCCAGACTCGGACCAATGCCGAAATAGCGTTTCAAAAGATGCGGTTTTGTCTCTGTTTCAATGATAAAGCCAGGGCTGACATACTTGTTCCAGGCTGCTTCAAAGGTCTCACGCCCTTTTTCTGAGCGGGCAAGAACCTTAGGAATGGCATGGTAAGAGGCAATATAGGGCTCGCATTTGCCTGCCAAGTATGATTTGAAAAATTTCTCTACCGGGTCTTTTATTTGTGTGGAGACAAGTTTGGGAGCTTCTTTGGTTTCTCCTGAAGGCTCGTTTTGTTTTTCCATGACTGGTTCAGCAGGTTCAAGTGAGTACTCGTATTTGGGCATGATGTAAGGTTGATTGTTAAGAGGAGCCATGGTTTCCTCGAATGCAGCGGCGAAAATATCTGCATGCACTTCTTCTGCCTCATCTAAAAACACGCGAAAAGATCCATCAGATCTTCTAGTGACTGTGACCGCTTTATGTTCCAGGTAATTGGGCAGCAGGCGCATCTGCTGCAGGGCGGAAAAGACAGCTAATGCCATATCCTTAAGCGACGATTCTTGCGTGTTGGGCTGGCAGACCTGTAATTTAAGCCTATCGTATAACGACGAGTGTTTTCTTATGGCTACTACCAATGAAATAACTAGAGGCAATGCTGCGGCAAACACAAGAATGCCATAAGAAGCAAGCATATAAGCAAGGACTCCTGAGACGGCGCTGCCGATGCCTACATATTCCAGCCAGATGCCGTTTAAATGTGAGCGCAGATACTTTATGTGTTCTTTGTACGGCAAGTCTTGCCTTATATGAGGCGGCGTGAGAGCCATTTTCTTCAATCGAGTAAGCTCGACACAGCCAAGTGATTTGTTGGCATAAGGTTGTCCCACCTTCCAGAGATCATAAATACCATCGCGGGCAAGAGCGCGCAAGTTCATCTCGGTATTTAGTTCCTCAGACGAGGCAAAAACATCTGCTGCTGTAAGTTCGGAAAATGCCGGATGCACGTGACCGACACCACATTCAATTTGTCCGTCGTCGGCAATACCGAAATAACCATCGTGCTTGCGCACGAATCGACTGTAGTCGTTAAGACCTTTTTCCAGTTGTGGTGCCACGCAAACGACATCCCAATTGTTGGCTACTTTGCGCCCTCCCAGGGGATCGTTAGTGTTGATACGCAAAGAACGACCGCGCAATTGTTTAACTGAAACGGGTGAGGTTGTCGTAGTCAGATCAATTAGAGTATTTAACGCCTGGCTGTCCCAGCCTTCGCCGAATAAGCCGCGTGTGCCTATAAGACATTTGGATAATCCACGCTCAAATAACTCCGTTGCCAGACCTACATAGACTCTTGTTTCCCAAGCGCTGGAATTACCTGTTATCTCGCAGTAGCCAAATTCATCATTGTCTATTTTGGATAGTGTTAGTTTAAGACCTTCTTCTTTGACGTATTCTTCAGCTGCAGTGAGAAACTGCTCGCCGATGCGTTTATCTACAAGAAGAAGTGAGCCTGTAACAAGACAAGGATTTACAAATTCGGCAATAGGCTCCTTAAGTAATTCATGAAAGACGCCTATGGCGCCGCCTGATTCGGCAGTGAGAACGCCTTTTAGACTCTTTGTCTCAAGTGCGGACATGCGCTCAAAGTCGGTAACTACAGCTGCACGCAAGCGGTCATCCAGACTCCTGTATTCCAGATTCAATATTTCTGCAACCGCATGAGCCTTGTTCTTGCTGAAGGCAAGCACTCGGTCCACAGGCGATGCTTGTTTGCGGATGCCTTGTTCTGTTAGAGCATAACCAAGTTTGCGTACTGCTGATTTAATTACCTGGTATACCTCATGGTCGCTTGCTTCTGAACTTATCTTCAATTTGCGCAGCGCGTAGTCTTCCAGGATGTTCATCCAGTCATCCAATAGTGGCGACTGGCAAAGTTGTTCGGATAATTCAATGCCTTTGGGCAAGGGCTTTTCCAGGCGCCAGAGATATCTTATGCAAGCAGTAGTTAGTTCTTGTTGCCATTCAGGCATGTTTTTCTCATCGGAGGACAAAAACTCATCAAGCCGCATTTGAACCCAAGCAGTTAGCGGCGATTGTTTTTCCTCGCTTCTTCGCTTTGTCAATTCGTCGACTAGCGTGTGGAAGTCTTCGTGTTGCAATTCCAGAAATGAATATTCGGTTTCTGTTGGTTGAGTAATATGCACCAGGTCCTGAAATGGAGCCAGACCTCCTTCTTTAACCAGTGCCGGCGTGGGTACCTGATAGTCGATTTCGCCAACTAAAGTTAGATAGCGGTTTTCTTGCTGGTTTGACTTGCCTTCAGGAGGAGTCCCTGTTAGCCCGATAACGACGGCATTGTCCAAGCGCTTTACTAAGTGCGTCATGACAGCGGCCCAATAATCAGTTAAGTGGTGGCATTCATCAAAAATTACCAGCGCAAATTTTTGCCGACGCAAGGACTGCAATAGATCAAGCGCATTGTCGTGCAGTACTTCTTTTAGATCCAAGACTTCTGTAAGCCGTCTTCTTAGACGGCTTAAGTGCCGAGATACCTCGTTTTGATATTCGCGAGGGTTGTTTTGCATGAGCTCAATCATGCGCAATTCGGCGTTTCCCGCAGATAAACTCTGAGCCTTGCAAATTTCCTCAAGCCAGGACTTGCGTGCCAGACGCTCTAAATATTCTTGTTCGCGACCGGGAGTGGACAAAACTTGATAGGTCAGGGTGGTTATTGGCTTTAAAGGCATGTCTTCATGAGTGCCAATCAAATCATCCAAGCCGTAAGACTTTAGATGTGGTGGCATGAAGAGTTCTAGTTTTTGTCCCCACTGTGACTGAATGGTGGTGTTGGGACTGACTATGAGACTAGGACACTTAAACTCGGAGACAAGTTGCAAGCCGATGATTGTTTTACCGGCTCCTGGTGGTGCCACAATGTGTAGTTTGTTTTCACCGCGCTTGAGCTTTATTTTGACCAGCTCAAGAATTTCTTGCTGATAACGCCTAAGAGGATACTGAAACGACAGGTCGGCAATTGTAATTGCGCTTCCATCGACAGTTTCATTGGCACTTTGCGTGTTTATGACCATGGCCTTTACCAGAAGGGCGCATGCAATGCGCCCCTACAACCTTAATAGAAAACGGTGGCAGTGACAAGTAGCAACAGCTACGGCTTAATCGCGGTAATTGCCGTAATGCTCGAGCAATAC
>JAKFVJ010000422.1 GCA_021732245.1 Candidatus Obscuribacterales bacterium
CTTATGGCTGCCAATGCCACTTTGGCTTTGAAATCGGCATTGTGTTTTCTTGGGCTCTTTGTCATTTCGATTTTGCTCCTCTTGATTTGTGCTATTACAGCATTTTCGGGGTAGCAATTCTATCTCTTGACCTGGCCTAAATTTCCGGGGCCATTTCTAACCACGCACCATAGCTCCAAGCCGGGCAGCAAGCAAACAGGCTATCACCCGTTGAAGGAAGCAATGTTCTACCTCAATTCAAAACAGTACAACGAAGCCCTGACCACCTTGAATAAGTACTTGAAAGGACATCACAACGATGCTCAAGCACTTTACTTGAGAGCAGTTGTTCATGTGATGCAGCGCGACTATCCATTAGCTGCAGCCGACTACAAAGAAGTCATCAGAATATATCCGAATTCAGACTTATCCAGAAAAGCAACGGACGGACTTAAGAAAATTAGTTTCTAGAATTGTCATTGCCGTACAATAGACATATTCAATAATCACAATATTACTGACGGCACAATCCTGATGATACGGGTTCTCAAAAAACCAGCATGCAAGTTAGGCTTAGTTGTAAAAGCAGCAATACTGCTCTTAGCACAATTGCCGCTATGTGACTTGACAGCTTCACCGGCAGCCGCTCAAGTGGAAAAAGACTGGGGGCTGTGGGCGCCCATATATTTCAACGCGCCTATCCGTAAACGTTGGTGGGGATATCTGGAACTCAACCCACGCATTAACAACAACGTACAGCGATTTGATCAATTGCTCGTCAGACCGGCAATTGGATTTCGATTTCTTCGCAACGGCTATGTTTACAACGGATTTTGCTGGATTAGTAATTACAACATACCAGGCAGAATACCAGCTAATGAATATCGCATTTTTCAGCAAGCTTTGTTCAACAATGAGTGGAATACTCGCGTAGGCAAAATTGTAATTACCAACCGAACACGATTAGAAGAAAGACTCTCCGACTTTGTAAACGGTTGCGCGGTTAGAGCCCGTCACCAAGTTCGCGGCACATATACAATAGGCAAAACAAATTGGTATCTTGCCGGCTCAAACGAGTTGTTCATCAACCTCAACTCTTTGCCGACAGACATAAAGTCCGGGTTTGATCAAAATAGACTCTATGCCGGCATTGGCCGCAACGTCAGCAAGCATACAAGCGTTGAACTAGGCTATCAGTGGCAATACGTCAACCGCATTGATCCGGTCGACGATCTCGGACGCAGCTGCGTTATGGTTCAAATTTTCAACAACTGGTATTGATGCCTTGGGCGCGAGACAGAAATTTGGTTAGTCCAACTGGATCGTTTGTAATCACACCATCAACTTCTATAGCTATAGCAAACGCCCACTCCCGGAGTTTGTTTAGCGTCCACGTGTTGACTGGAATAGAAGCAGCATGGGCGGACTGCACGCATTCCTTGCGCAGGTTACCAAAACCCGGATGCCAAACATTTGCGCCTACTTGTTTGGCATAACCAACGAGATCCAGGAAATAAGCATCAGCCAATAAAGCCAACTTTTGCTTCGGTGCTTTTTCATGAACACGTTTGAGCAAAGGATGATCAAAAGAACTAATTACGACGGTGTCCGGATACTTGTAATGCGACAGCAATTCCAATACATCATCTTCAATACCCGGATATTCCACTGGAGCATTTTTGATTTCTAGGTGAAGCGTTAATTTACCTTCTAAAAATTCAAGCACTTCTTCAAGCAAAGGAATTTTTTCAGAGGCAAATTCTTCGGAAAACCAAGAACCGGCAGAGAGTCTTTGCAATTCCGAATAGGTAATGTCTTTTATGTAACCGGCGCCGTTTGTTGTTCGCGAAATCTCAACATCATGAATAACAACAAGCTCGCCCGATGCGCAACGCTGGACATCCAACTCTATACCATCTACTCCAAATTCAAGACTGCGCTTAAAAGCAGCAAGTGTATTTTCCGGTGCCCACTCACAACCGCCGCGGTGAGCAATTACTTTTGGTTTAATTGGTGTTGCGCTCATGCGATATCAACTGTCCTTTGTACGGGAATGAGACCAAGTTTTAGAGTGCATTCTAGTTTGGGTGGTTTAACAGTTGCCTTCTGCAAAGCTGCTTCCAATCCGTTTTCAACAAAACTCAGTCCGGAAATATTTTTGAGCGATATAGATCCGCCTTCGTTCTCAATTTCAAATTGCACTACGTGTTTTTTCTTGACGATATAACCTTGCCACGGATCTGAATCGGCTTCTTCATTGACTAATTGAATGATGTTGCCCTTACGCACAACTTTCTCAAGTCCCTCGGAAAGGATTCGCACCAAACCGGGCATTTTCTCCGCATCGCCGAAAATTGCAGCCAACACTCGATTGGCTAACTCTCCCGGCAGAGGTGGATTTTCTGGAAGCTGATGCATGAAACTAACTACGGAAGAAAACTCATCACCGGACGATTCCAATAAATCTTTGCCGCGCTTTACCAACTCTTCTTCAGTCAGTGGATAATCTATGGACATTTGACCCCATCAAAAACTAAACACGAGAAGATCATAGCGAGAAGCGTTCTAAATTCCGCTTAATGACAACCGCTTGATTGCTCTAGACTGACTAAGTTATTGGAAAATATGCCCATGACTTCTTTACCCAATGAAAAAATCGTAGCAATACTACCGGCTCGCTGGGGATCAACTCGTTTGCCCGGCAAGCCACTCATTGATATTGGCGGAATGCCGCTTATCGAGCGTGTTTACCGGCAAGTTATGCAGTGCAAACTTGTAAGCGAGGTACTTGTAGCAACTGACGACCAACGCATCTTAAGCACTGTAACAAGCTTCGGCGGCAAGGCTGTGCTCACACGCAACGACCACCATTCAGGCACCGACAGACTGGCTGAAGTAGTTGCCAAACGCAAGGACATAACAATTGCCGTCAATGTGCAAGGTGACGAGCCCTGCATTGATCCTCAAGCAATTGACCGGGCTATAGAGCCGATGCTTCAAGATCAAACTATCCAGATGGCAACAATTGCATGCTCAATTTCTGACAATTCCGCAGTTCAAAACCCTAACATCGTCAAAGTTGTCGTAAATAAGAACGGCTTCGCCCTCTACTTTTCACGAGCAGCAATTCCTTTTGCAAGAGAAGGACAAACGCCTTCTCATTTGCATCATGCCGGCTTGTACGTCTATAGACGCAATACTTTGTTGAACCTGTCTCAGCTTCCGCCCAGCCGTCTTGAGCTGGCTGAATCGCTCGAACAGTTAAGAGCCCTGGAAAACGGCATCTCAATTAAGGTAATTCAGACTAATTACAGACCCCAAGAGGTTAATGTGGCGTCTGATGTTGAAGCAGTCGTTGCATTTTTAAGCAAGCCTCGAGTTTTTCCACTATAATTTGGATTGATAAGTCCCAGGCATTTAATTGGGAGATCTATCTTGAAAGCACATCTGGCTGGAATACTCGCAGTTTCATTTTTAATCTCAACAGCTACGGCAGACGCCGCGCGGCAAGATTCTCATAGCCCACGCTTTGCGCCTGCACCATCTGTGGTGCCAATGCACGCAATTGAGCCGAAAAATGTTCCCGACTTTGCTGACGACGCCAGCGCTACTCAAGCTCTAAACGGCACAAGTTCGTCCAAAACAGCCCTGCAATCAAGCCTTGAGTCAACCACATTGCCGGTACAAACAAAATTGAAGTTGGTGGTTGAGCAAGTAATTGATGCTCGCCAAAGCAAACCAGGCGACATCTTCGAAGGACACTGCAAGGAAGATCTCTTTGTCGGACGCAGCTTGTTATTGCCGAGAGGCAGCCTTGTTAGAGGTCGAGTTGTTGAAGTATCCAAACCTCGTCTAATTAGCCGAGCCGGCAAAATTGGTTTAAGGCTTGAACAAATTGTCACACCAACAGGTGAAGTTATTCCGCTCGATGCAGCTCTCGAATTTCAAAAAGGCATAACCAACACTAAAGGTGAACTAGATCCCGGCACCAACTTCGGCACTCGTGTCGGTGGTGGCGTTAAAACAGTCACAGGCATGAATTCGCAAGGCGCCGCACGCGGTGCATTAGTTGCGGCCAACATTGCCACACTCGGCGCACCGGCTGTTGCAACACTGATTGGTGGATCAGCAATTGCTCTATTCCGCTCGGGCGACGACATTAGCCTCATGCCCGGTCAAGAAATCGAAATCATGCTCACCAACGAACTTGGCGTGCAATTGAACTAACTTTACTTATTTCACAAGTGGCTTATTTCGTTACAGACTTAAGGGTTGAAACTTGTGTGTGAGCCGGCGTAACGTGCTTAGCCTGATAGGTTTTGCCGCGAATTTGCTGGCGCAAAAGTCCCAAATTCTTGTCAAACATTTCATTGGAAGGATCAAGTGCCAAAGCATGCAGGAATGCTTCGTGAGCTTCCTCTAGATAGTCACGACACTGGTAGATGACACCCATGTTGTTGTAGACCATGGCATTGTTAGGCGACAACTTCAAACACATTTTGTATTCGATAAGCGCTTCTTCATACCGTCCGGCGCGCACCAAAACATTTGCCAGGTTGTAATGCCCTTCAACAGAGCGATAGTTGATCGCTGTTGCCTTACGCAACTCCCACTCGGCATCCTTCAACTCGTTTTTCTTGGCCAACAAACTTCCCAAGTTGACATGGGCATCAACTAATTCCGGCTTAACCTCGACAAGCTGGCGATACTTGGCAATTGCCTGATCGTCTTTTCCACTGAGAACATACAAAAGCGCTTGCTGTCCCCAAGCTTCATAATAGTTAGGATTCAACTCAAGCGCGGCGTCCAATTGCTTCTGCGCCTCTTGATAGCGTTTGTCCTTGATAAGGGACATCGCTTGCTTCAAATGCGGTGCCGGATCAAGCTTTTCGGGATGCAGCGCCTTCAATTCTTCGGCCGAAACTGCTGTCATGAAGAAAGAAAGCAGCGTGCAAGAGGCGACGCTCAACAAGACTGGCAAATGGTTTTTTCGATTCATCTCTAGATATCTTGACGAGTTAAAACGTATTCACAGTGAGAATATTACCTAAGGTATCAGCTTAAAACAACTGAGTAATTGGGTATAACAAAAGCGTAACGGCTCTTAATGCCAAGACGATATAATTACTTCCCGTGCCGCTTTACGGCTCGTTATCCCTTTGTCAGAAAACTTATGCGTTTATTTCAAGAACATAATTACCCTGGAAAACTGATCGTCGTCGAAGGCGTCGATGGTTCCGGAAAATCAACTCAACTTAGTTTGCTCAGAAACTGGCTGGAATCTCGCGGTCATAGCGTGATTTTCACCGAATGGAATTCATCCAAATTGATTTCCAAAACAATCAAGCAAGCCAAGCGCAGCAATAGTTTAATTCCTGTTACTTTCAGCATATTGCACGCTACAGACTTTGCTGATCGTTTGGAAAACATCATTATCCCTGCGTTAAAAGCAGGGCTGATTGTCCTAGCCGACCGTTATTGCTTCACGGCTTTTGCCCGTGACGTAGCTCGCGGCGTAGACAAAGATTGGGTACGCAACCTTTACGGATTTGCTATTCGTCCCAATGGTGCATTTTATTTCCAGGTGCCGGTAGAAGTTTCGCTGCAACGCATCGCTAACAGCCGCCTGCCCGGATTTTACGAAGCTGGTATGGATGTCGGCTTGTCTCCGGACCCGAAAGAGTCGTACCAGATGTTTCAATCAATAATCATCAACGAATACGACAAGATGATTTCAGAATTTGGATTCCACTCAATGCCTGCTACGCGGCCGATTCACGAACAGCAAATGCTTTTCCGTGAACAAGCTGCAAAAGTATTGGGCATATAGACTTTAGAGGATTGAATTGTGGCTCACGCATATCCCGGTAAGTTAATCGTACTAGAAGGCACAGACGGCGTCGGACGTTCAACACACGCCGAAATGCTGCAAAACTGGTTAGCCGTTGAAGGCTACGGCGCTGTAATGACCGAGTGGAAATCATCAGAATTAATTTCCACAGCCATCGACAAAGCAAAGTCAAAAAATGCTTTGAACACCATTACCTTCTCGCTGCTATACGCAACAGACTTAGCAGATCGCTTGCACAACATAATTGTGCCGGCACTGCGCGCAGGCTTAATTGTTATTGCCGACCGCTACTACTACACAGCTTTTGCTCGTGACGTAGTTCGCGGAGCTGACCAAGCCTGGGTACGCAAACTCTACGGCTTTGCTGTAGAGCCTGATCTCGTCTTCTATTTGAAGATGCCGCTTGAAGGTCTCTTGAAGCGAATCATCACCACGCGTGGCGGCTTAGACTTCTACGAATCCGGACGCGACATTGGTATGTCCACCGATTTGTATCAATCTTTCAAACTTTATCAATCGAAGATTTTGCAAGAGTACGACCACATGGTCGACGAATACAACTTCAAAGTCTTGGGCGCTGATGATCCAATCGAAACAGTGCAGAAACACCTGCGCAACGAATTAAAGCCATTGTTGATGGAAACACATTCCAGCGTCGAATCAATGAGCAGCAAACCGGGACGCTTGAATATCTCGGCTTAATTCGTATCGAGTATTAACGTAACTGGACCGTCGTTGACCAGCTCAACTTTCATGTCGGCTGCGAAGATGCCTTTTTGCACTGGAACATCCAACTGTTCCAGGCAAGTACAGAAGTGCTCATAGAGTCGATTAGCTTGATCCGGTGGCGCTGCAGATGTGAACGCTGGGCGACGCCCCTTCTTCCACTCAGCCATGAGCGTGAACTGGGAGACGACTAATGCGCCGCCGCCAACATCCTTAAGCGAGAGATTCATCTTGCCGTTCTCGTCACCGAAGATGCGCATGTCGGCAATCTTGCCTGCTAAATAAGAACACTCACTCTCGCTGTCTGTAGGCTGTACGCCAAGGAGAATCACCAGACCATGACCGACCTCACCAACGATCTTTTGATCGACGGTCACAGAACCTTTCGATACTCTCTGTAATACAGCCTTCACGACGAATTCCCTTCTAATACTGCCTTTTGGGGGCTCTGAACCACATTTAACCTCAAGGGCATAATGGCAAGCCGAAGTATGTTACCATTCAAATTGTCAGGAATGTCCCTGTCCACTTAACGCGGGGTGGAGCAGTCCGGTAGCTCGTTGGGCTCATAACCCAAAGGTCGTAAGTTCAAATCTTACCCCCGCAACCAATTAACTAAAAAACCCGGTCGCTGACCGGGTTTTTTAGTTAATTGGAGCGGGTGAGGGGAATCGAACCCCTGTATGAAGCTTGGAAGGCTGCCGTTCTACCATTGAACTACACCCGCATTCAAGCACTGCATCACATACTATCACAGGCGGCAATCACTAAATTTCGGTCAAGAAAAGCCTCATCTAAGCCCACAGTATGCGACAATTAACCTTCTTGACATTGAATGGGGTCTAGCCCCTGAAGAGGCTTTGGCATGGCACAGCCTAAAGACCTGGAAATTCAGTATTACGCACTCTTGCGTGAGCAATCTGGGACGTCCTCGGAGTCCGTTAAGACCGTTGCTCAAACTGCCGGCGATCTTTATCAAGAATTAGCACAACGGCATGGCTTTTCTTTGCGAAAGGATCAGTTGAGGGTGGCCGTCAACGAAGAGTTCGCAAATTGGGAAAGACAACTTCACGACAACGACGTGGTGGTATTCATTCCACCAGTGGCCGGTGGTTAGCATGTTCAAGTTATCAAAAACAATAATTGAAATTGAACCACTGAAATCCGCCTTGTCCGATCCACGGGCAGGCGCTCTTACAACCTTTGAGGGCTGGGTACGCAATCACAACGAAGGACATGAAGTGACCTTGCTTGAATATGAAGCAATGGAATCGTTGGCAACAAAAGAAGCCGAAAACATAATTGCTGAGGCTAAGGCAAAGTTTTCCATCTACAACGCCATTTGCGTACACCGAGAAGGTGCATTGCAAATTGGCGAATTAGCAGTTTGGCTTGGCGTGACTGCCGCGCATCGCGGTGAGGCCTTTGATGCCTGCCGATACATTATCGACGAGATAAAAACTCGCCTGCCGATTTGGAAAAAAGAACACTACAAAAACGGAACTTCCGGCTGGGTTAATTGCCAATGCTCACACCCAGCCAAGGTAGGCGCGCATGAATAAGCTCGTCGACACCTTCGGCAGAAAACATACTTATCTGCGTATTTCAGTTACAGATCGCTGCAATTTGAGATGCTCATATTGCATGCCTCCGGAAGGTCTTAACTGGAAGGAAAAGAGTGAGATTCTCACCTACGAGGAAATCATTCGTATAGCTCGTGTCTTTGTCGATCTCGGCATAACAAAAATTCGATTGACAGGCGGTGAACCCTTAGTTCGCAAAGACTTGCATGTGCTGATTGAGCATCTGTCTCAACTAAAAGGCATCAAGACAATTGCCATGACAACAAATGCGGTTTTACTGTCGCAGCAAGCTGCCGCACTGAAAGCCGCCGGCTTGACGGCGCTCAATATCAGCTTAGACACCTTGCAAAAAACTCGCTTTACCGAAATAACCAAACGCGATGACTACGACAATGTCATTCGCGGAATTGAAGTAGCACTCGAATCAGGATTTGCTCCGGTCAAGTTGAACGTCGTTGTCATCAAAGGCTTCAATGACGATGAGTTGATTGATATCGTTAATTGGGCTAAGGACAAACCAATAAATGTTCGCTTCATCGAATATATGCCTTTCAAAGACAATCACTGGCAGCCGGAAGGCGTCTTTCCTTATGCTGAAATGCGCAGCCAGATAGAGCAACAGTTCACCCTCGTGCCACTGGAAGCAGAACACGGGGCAGTCGCAAAAGACTTTGCCATTCAAAGACATGTTGGAACAGTGAGCTTTGTTACATCAATGACGGAAAGTTTCTGTCATACATGCAACAGGCTGCGTTTGACGGCAGACGGTTCAGTTAAATCGTGTTTGTTCTATTTGCCGGAGGTCAATCTGCGCGACGTTTTACGCAGGGGCATTACCGACGAAGATTTAGCTCTCATGATTCAGTCAGCTGTTTTGATGAAGCCTGAAGCTCATCCCCCGATGGAAGAGCTGGCTACTGTGGCTAATAGATCAATGATTGAAATTGGTGGATAACTGGAGATAACCATGCGTGACGTTTCAGCAAAAGTAAAAACATTGAGGACTGCTACGGCAAAATCCATCCTCAAAGTCAGTCCGGCCACGATTCAGATGATCAAGGACGATAAAATCCCCAAAGGTGATCCACTACCGGTAGCAAAAGTCGCAGCAATCCAAGCGGCAAAAAACACAAGCCAAATAATTCCTTACTGTCACCCACTACCCATTGATTATGTCGGGGTAGAGTTTGAATTGAACAAAGACTCAATTGAAATCTCTGCCACAGTCAAAGCGGTTTATAAAACCGGCGTCGAAATGGAAGCACTTACAGCTGCTTCCGTTGCTGCGCTCACAATTTACGATATGACAAAAATGCTGGACGAAGCAATGGAAATATCCAGCACCGTGCTTGTCAGCAAAACAGGCGGCAAATCTGATTTCAGGCAGAAAGCCTCTGGGTTAAAAGCAGCAGTCATCGTTATGTCCGACACGATTGCTGCCGGAAAGAAAAGTGATGAATCCGGTCAGTTAATAGTTGATCGCTTAAAAAACGAAGGACTGGATGTAATCGATTATCAAGTAATCTCAGACGATCCTCAAAGCATTACGGCAACAATCAACGAATATGCCGATGAAAAGAAAGTAGATTTGATAGTTACAACCGGCGGCACGGGCACAAGTCCACGCGATAATACACCGCAGGCTCTAGTCGATTTGCTGGATCGTGAGATTCCCGGCATTGCCGAGACAATGCGAGCCTACGGACAAGAACGCACACCGTACTCCATGCTGTCACGCTCTATAGCCGGCACACGCGGCTCGACCCTAATAATCGCTCTACCGGGCTCCAAAGGAGGCGTTAGAGACTCTCTAGACGCAATATTTCCTGCCGTAGTTCATGTCTTCAAAATGCTGCGCGGCGGCAATCACGACACACGCAATTAATTCATTATGCTCACATACGAAGAAGCACTCCAAGAAATTCTTGCATATGTTCCACTGATGCCAACCAAACGGCTGACGCTGGACACGCTGCCGGGCTTTGTCATATCAGAACCGGTTGTCGCCAACTTTGACATGCCTCTGTTCGATAATTCCGCAGTCGATGGTTTCGGAGTGTTCAGCAGCGATGACCAACTCGCTTCTGAAAGTGAACCATGTAAACTTACTCTTCAGGCTACTATCCAGGCAGGCGATCATGCTTCGCACGCGCTGAAGCCTAACAGTGCCCTGAAGATACTGACGGGCGCACCGGTGCCCGATAATGTTGATGCTGTCGTAATGAAAGAGTTTACAGAAGAAAGCAATAGTTCTGTTTTCATCAAATGCTCAGCATCTCCTGGAATGAACATTCGTCGCAAAGGCGAAGAGTTTCAAGCGGGACAAACCATTTTGGAACCTGGAGTTTTAGCCAATGCTTCAGTTATTGGACTTCTAGCAACGCTCGGGTATTCATCATTTTCGGCCTACAAAAAACCCTCCGTAGCTGTAATTTCCACCGGAAATGAGTTAGTGCAGCCGGGACAGTCTTTGAAGCCCGGCCAAATTTACGACTCAAATTCGTTCGCTTTGTCAGCCGCGCTAAGTTCATTAGGCTTATTAGGCATAGATAAATTGCACGCCGAAGACAATCCGAACGACACACGCAAGACTCTCCGGAAGGCACTAAATGCCGACGTTGTAATTTCTTGTGGCGGCGTTTCTGTTGGTGACTATGACTTCGTCAAGGATATCGCCGAAGAGATAGGCATCAAGACTGTTTTCTGGAGAATTGCCATCAAGCCCGGTAAGCCGGTATATTTTGGAATTCTCGATACTAATAATGTCCGCAAGCTTGTATTCGGGTTGCCCGGCAATCCAGTTTCAGCGCTTGTAACTTTTCATCAGTTAGTGAAGCCTGCCCTGATGAAGATGATGGGGCTAAGCTACCAACCGCTTAGATTAACAGCCAAGCTAACGGCACCGCTTAAAAAGCAAGCCGGACGAATGGAATTTGTCCGCGGCAAACTCACAACTGACGGAGGTCAGCTGTTGGTCAGCCCTGCCAAAGGACAAGACTCGCACATGATGGGCGGCATCGCTAAAGCCGATTGTTTAATCTACTTCCCGCTTGAATCTCAGCTGCTCAATGCCGGCGACCCGGTTACAGTCGAACAACTTAACTGGACACTTTAATAAAACAATTAATGTCCAAAATCCCCTGGTCTCCGGCTAGTAGCAAAAGCCAATGCACCCGAGGACGATTACCATGCCATGCTTCGACCGTCAAACAAGCAAATTCACTAATCCCGAGTCAGCTTCAACCGACAACGTTAAGCAAGTTCAATTCGGCAGCGCATCATCTTATAGGGAACAAGTGTCTGCATTGCGACAAGATGATCGATTAAAAGAGTCTACCTACTCTTTTATGTTGGCGCAGACCAATGATGATGTTTGCTATCCAACGGATGCTGACGACGCATTCGACAAATTTCGAATTTGCATTGAAACGAGCACGCTGCGCAAAGCTTTAAAAAGCAAAAATGCCGATGAGATCAAAGATGCATGCGATGAAATCAACAGTAATGGTGATGCCTGGGATGTGCACAGCCGACTAACTCCTGATGAGCAGTTAAAAGTAGAACTTCTGTATACGACAGACAAATCGGGTAAGCCAGTCGAACGGTTAATACCGAAAAAACAAAGGAAAGCAAACTAACTCATACACGTTTTCGTGTAAGTAGAAGAGAGAATTTACTTCGACTCAATCACTATCTATACTTCAATTATTAGCTGTCTGGGGGATTTTCCGTAATGCGGAGAACCTCAAATGTCCCCCAAAGAAAGATACTGGCATTTATTTGATAGCGATTTAAAAATGAAATCGCTGCCGAAAGGTTTCACCGATCAAGTAGGTCTATTTGATCAAGAGGCACACAACGTCAGGCAAGAACTCGCCAGTTTTCACGAAATTCCTGCGGACTTCCCTGATGGTGTTCAACTTAGTAAGCAAGATACAGCACGGATCGACAAAGAGGCGCAGGATATTCACTGGGCACTCAACTACCCATCCTTCTCCCAAGTAGAATCCTGTTGCCGGTTAATCAATAGAAATGGCGACGCGTGCCTGGTCTACAACCGTCTACCCAGAATAGATCAGGAAAGACTGCAACTTCAAGTTGCCGGCAATATGATTGGCAAGCCAACATACACACTTGAAAGAAAAGACGTCTTTCCAGGACGCTACACCATGGACATCCCATTTCGACCCAGCAATCCATCATATTGACTAATACTAGAAGGAGTTTGATATGCCCAATCATGAACGACCAGAGACTCTGGAGTCTACTAGGACAGTTCCCCTTGCAGGAACCATGCTAAAACTCTCTGACAGGGAGCTTTTAGAGCTATATCGCCAAATCAACAAGCGCGAAATTATGCCCAAACCCACGGACACAAAAACACATAAACAATCTGCAGAGACACGAATAGCTCAAGAGGCAGAACAGCTTCACAATCATCTATCTGCCACAGCCAGGCTCGCCGTCTTAATCATACCGGACCCTACAGAAATGCTCTTTCGCAGAATTAATAATAACGGCGACGCGTGGGCTGTCTATAACAAGTTGTCTGAAATTGACCGCGACAAAATAATCATGTCCATCGGAGTCGACAAACACGGTAGTCCCACGTATAAGCTAAACGAAAAATTACTTACTTCGATTCAATTTGAATCAACGGATTTACCTTTTCCACTGATTCTGACTGCAAAGCCTGCTTGTCTGATTCAAGGTCTTTTAAATAGGCATCCCAAAAGTCGGTACTAACAAGCTCGATAGCATCGAGCATTTTTTGATGGTCGCCGCTTTCCATTGGTCCAAAGAATTTGGCTAGTCGTCCTGTGGTCGTTAGCTGTCCGAGTTGCTCTTTGCGCTTTTGGATGCGGTTGGCAATTCGCTTGCCAACAATTGGTCCTGTCGATTTTGAAGCGTCCATTCTTTGCCCGACACCTGCAAAGGTCAAATGATTAGCACCTTTAATGTCCACAAGGTACTTGTTTCCCGCAGGGCTATCCAAATATGGCGCACGTCTGTCCTTCGGCATCGTCCAACCAGTTTGATCAAGACTGCCTGTCATAAACATTGCCGGTCCGTGAAGACCTTTCCAAGAAAATTTGTTGTCAAAGCCAAAATCACGAGGTCTGTGCTTTATGCCTTGGGGCGATATTACAAGTATTGCCGCCACTCGACCATCATATGGATTCTTAACCTTAGCAGAAGCAATCTTAGGCACGGTTGCACCACCCAAGAGCATAGAGGTAAATGCGCCATATGAATGTCCGCCCAAACCAACATGCGACGTGTCCATCATGGCAGGAATTGATATTTGAATTGATTGCAGCGAGGACAGAATCAACTTGATGTCAGCGACGCGATTTGCCCAGCCGGAATAATCAGTCGGCAGGACTCTCAAAGTGGACTTCAGAGTCTGAAATAACTGCTCTTTATTTGCTGTGTTGGTAATTGCATCGGCATGCGATGGCTGAATACAAACAAAACCATTCTTAACCCAATGGCTGATCAGGTACCCGTATCCATCCTTAGACCCACCTGCTCCGTGCGAAAAGATGATTACTGGAAATTTTCCTTCCTCTGTGGGATACGAAATTCGCATATGCAGATCTTTATTGCGTTGCTTATCATGCAAAACAAAATCGTCCACTGAGGCAATGCCATCAACTGCAAAGGTAGGCAGACAACACATCATTGCCGCGAAAAGGAATCCTACGACTAACAACTTTTTGACAATCACTCTAAAATGCAGGTTATCAACAAGAGCTGTGACGCCACTTTCTGGACTCAAAAACGGTTCTGTTTCGCCATTTTCTTCGTATCCTAGACGGCGGTACCAGGCTAGTAACTCGTCACGCGGAGAAAGAACGGAACCCCTTGCAGTGTGACAGCCAAACACTTTAGTAGCATGCTCTTCTGCAGCTGCGAACAGTTGTTTGCCAACGCCTTTGCTCTGCAAATCCGGATCAATAGCCAACATTCCCAGGTACGCTTGTCCGTTTTTCAAGTTATCTACGCAAATACATCCTGCCAGCACCTTGGAACCGTTCTCTTCTATTTCCGCTACCAACAGTGCCCGATCTTCGTTCTTGAGAATTCCGTGCAATTGCTCAATTGTAATTCTTGGTCCTTTTACCAGACTATACTCGTTAGTCCAAGAACCTGTTGCCTTACCGCCACGATAGGCGTATTGAATAATTCTTTCCAAAGGTACTACATCATTCTCGACAGCCAATCTAGTTTGCATTTTTCACCGCCTTGTCACGCTCCTGAATTAGCTGCGCAATTACGCTTATGGCAATTTCTTGTGGATGATTACTGCCGATGTCTATTCCTATTGGGCAATAGAAAGCATTTTGCAATTCAGCCGGCAATCCTGCATCCAAAACGTCTTTCTTAAGACGTTCGGCTTTTGCCTTACTACCAATCACACCAAGGTAGGGGAATTTCTTACCTTGTTTGAGAATTTCCAAAAGAATTGGCTTGTCTGTCGTATGTCCCATGGTAATGCACATAACAAACGAATCTTCGTCGAGCGATTTCACCATGTCGGGCATATTCGCGGCCAAAACAGTCTTGAGCTTCGCCGTCTTTGGCAGTTTGTCCAGCCATTCTTGCCGGGAATCGATACACGTTATATGACAATCAAGTTTGACCAATAGATTTATGAGCGCATTTGCCACATGTCCGGCACCAAATATCACGATCTTCCACGTGTTCAGGTTATACGGCTCAAAAAACAGTTTCATCGAACCGCCACAAGTCATACCGATGTCACGATCAAGAGCCCAGCTGACAAATTTTGTTTCGCGACCATTTTCGTAATTGAGCATTGACTGCGCTTCTTCAATAGCTCTCTTTTCCACCTTGCCGCCACCGACAGTGCCCAAGTAGTGACCTTCCGATATAACCAGCATTTTGGAGCCGCTATCCTGAGGCACACTTCCTTGCACATCAACAACGGTGACCGCAACAAAAGGAACGCCGCTTTCCAGGAGCTCTTGCAGTTTTTCAAAAAAGCTACCTGATTCGGCTTTCATCTCTTACACCTATTTGGCAGCGCCGACAGCTTTCTTGCTGTAATGAGTCATACGCATCAATATCTCTTCACTTGTTGCCGGCATTTTCAATCTTGGGATTTCACCATTTGAAATAAACGACAGCGCATGTTTAACAGCGGTCCAAACTGAAATACCGAGAAGCAACGGCGGTTCACCTACGGCCTTGCTGGCTCGGATGTTCACCACATTACCCTCATTGGCAATAAATGCACAATTCAATATTTCCGGGGTGTCCTGAATATTTGGAATTTTGTAAGTCGTCGGCGAATGTGAAAGCAGTTCGCCTTTCTGACCGTATTTCAACTCTTCAGTCGTTACCCAACCCATGCCCTGAGTGAAGGCACCGATAATTTGACCTCGATCAATTCCTGGGTTTATCGATTTACCAACATCCATCAATATGTCGACACGCTTGACCTTAAGTTCACCGGTAAAGCGATCAATCAAAACTTCCGAACAAGCAGCGCCCTGAGTAAAATACAAGAATGGAGAACCGGTGCCTGTTTTCCAACTGAAATCAATGCCTTGAGTTGCATAGAAGCCGCGCTCACCAAGATTGACGCGCTCATGATACGCCAACTCAACCAACTCAGAGAACGTCAAACGCTTTTCCGGTCGGCGCAAATCAAAGATTTGCCCTTTCTCAAATACGATGTGTCCAGGCGATGGAGTCAGTCCAGCTTCTACAGACGATAAGAACAAGCTTGCACAGTCTATAAGACGTTCTTTTATCTTGATGCAGGCATTGACAGCAGCGCTGCCGTTGAGATCTGCAGCTGACGACGCAGCAGTTGCCGATGTGTTGTTGTTTTTGTCTGTTTGCGTCGGCATCACAACAACGCAACCAACATCAATCGTAAATTCGTCCGCCACAAGCTGGCGAATCTTTGTGTTAACGCCTTGTCCCATTTCCGTAGCACCGGTTGTTACC
>JAKFVJ010000276.1 GCA_021732245.1 Candidatus Obscuribacterales bacterium
ATTCGACAATAAGAGAATGGCGTAAGCAGGATGAAGCGCCTGTACTTGTTCATGCTAATGATAAGGATATTTGGATTAACCTCACGGATCGTTTTCCCTATCCATATACAAGAAAAGATTCCAGAGACTGGATTGAATATAATCTGCGTCTAGAGAAGCCGATGAATTTTGCCATTGAAGTCGAGGGCGAACCTGTGGGCGGCATTGGAATAGGTATTCGTGAAGATGTACGCAGGTTGACTGCAGAGATTGGCTATTGGCTCGGTAAAAAATATTGGGGGCGCGGAATCGTAACTGAAGCCCTTACCTTTTTCAGCGATTATTGTTTCAAAAACTACGACCTTTGCCGGTTGGAAGCATCTGTGTTTGAATGGAATCCTGCTTCCATGCGTGTATTGGAAAAAGCCGGTTATGAGCGAGAAGCCTGCCTTAAACGGGCTGGGGTTAAAGACGGCAAAATCATTGATTTAATCCTGTATGCTAAAGTTCGCTAGTCGCCGAAGTGTTATAAACAGGTAGGAGGTGTTATGCAGTTAATTGCCGGCTTCTTACTGTTTTTAATTTTGCTTCTAAGCCAGAATGCGGCTAGCGCTGCAGGCGAGAATCAGCGAGCTTTATTTTCGGCTGGCTGTTTTTGGAAAGTGCAGCACGTTTTTAGCAAGGTGCCTGGCGTCATAAAAACTCGCGTTGGTTATTGTGGCGGTTCTATGACCAATCCGACTTATGAGCAAGTCTGTACAGACAAGACAGGGCACGCTGAAACTGTAGAAGTCGTATTTGATCCCAAAAGGACAAGCTACGAAAATCTTCTAAAGGTATTTTTTGATAAGCATGATCCGACTACTGCGAATAGGCAGGGTCCTGATATCGGTACTCAGTATCGTTCGATGATTTTCTATACAACTTCTGAGCAAAAAATTGCCGCACTTAAGTATGTCGATGAACTTGAGCGCTCCAAGCACTTCTATGCGCCGATTAGCACAAAAGTAGAAGCTGCCGGCAAGTTTTATCCAGCGGAGGAATATCATCAGGATTACTATAAGAAACATGGCAATGTTTGCTTTTGAGGATACCCATGAAAAGACTTCACTTACCGGCTTTATTTTTAATAGTTATTTTTGGAATTACATCCTGTGTGCAGGCGAAGGAGCGAACAGTGACAAACGACAACAAAGATATGAGCGCGAAAACCGATAGCTACTGGAAGGAAAAACTTGATCCGCATGTTTACGAAGTGACACGTTGTAGTGCAACCGAGGCGCCTTTTAGCGGTAAATATTGGAACAACCACGAAACAGGCGAGTATCGTTGCAGTAATTGTGGTGAACTTCTATTTCAGTCGACGGACAAATTTGACTCGGGCACTGGTTGGCCAAGTTTCACAAAAGCCGAAGGAAAAGCAGTTGCCACTAAAGAAGATCGCACACATGGTATGGTGCGAGATGAAGCTATCTGTAGTCACTGCGGTGCTCACTTGGGACATCTATTCAATGATGGACCGCAACCAACAGGTATGCGTTACTGTATTAATTCCGCGTCGCTGGATTTTAAGTCAAGTAAAAACACAGAGAAAAAATGAGCGACTGCGGGAGTGCCTAACTCACATGTACTCTAGGCCGCATTTTGGGATTTGGCTCTGCGGAACGGAGAATTTCTCTTGTTAGAGGAGCAGATTCTCCCTCTCCCCAGAGAACATACTTAAGCACATAGGCTAGTGGATGACCTTCGGTCCAGCCAAAATAGACATGGGGGATATGACCTGTTTTATCGCGCAGAGCCAAGAGTATGGCTGCAATAGCATTTGGCACGCTTGCACTGTCGCATCGCCAGACTTGGTGTCCATCGATGTTATGTCCCGTGACACTAATTGTGTTATCGTGAAATTCGGAAGGATCTGTAGGGGTGACCTCAAGAAAAATGAAGTTGCCCTCGTTTTCTTGCAGGCTATGGATCTGGCGTGACTCGTGTTCTTTTTGTTCGTAGCTGCTCCCCCCAGGACGGTGAGCCAGTAGGCGAATCTCTCTAAGATGTTCTTTTAGCATTTGCTCGACAAAACTAAGTGATTCTCGATCGAAGTTCACTGTGCCGACTCTTAATTCGGTAGACCTTATGCAGCGTGACAAAATGGAGGTGGACATCATAAATAGGATAATCACACCGGCAATTTGAATGCCGTCCGGCCGTTCAAAGATGATATTGATGGTGGCATAAACAAAGACAAGAGTTACGATTAGGAAGTAATATCCTTGTTTTTGATTTACTTTCCAACTGGCAATAGTTGCTGCCAATGCTGCAGATGTCATAAAAACTAAAAGTCCGGTTGCAAATGCGCCAGCCTGAGCATTAACGTCGGCATTGAAGTGCCAGACAATCAGAAGAGAGAAGCTTGTTATAAGTAATACTAGTGGACGTAGGGCAGCCACCCATTCAGGAGCCATACCATAAACCGGCAGATAACGGGGAATTAGGTTAAGCAGACCGGCCATTGCTGAGGCTCCGGCAAACCATAAAATTAACAGCGTGCTGACATCGTACACGGTGCCGAATGCGTGACCAAGAAGCCCGTGTGCCAGATAAGCTAATGCCCGGCCGTTGGCTTTCCCAGTCTCGGCAAACTCATGAGCCGGGATGAGCGTAGTTGTTATAAATGAACTGGTGAGCAAACAAAAGGACATGATGATAGCAGCGGTCAGAAGAAGGTACTTAGTATTTCTGATCCTGCCGGCTGGATAGGCGGAAGTGTCCATTGCACTTCCTTTGATAAGAGGCATAACTGCTACGCCTGTTTCAAATCCGGACATGCCTAAGGCAAGTTTGGGAAATGCCAGCAATGAAATGGCAACCATCTGCCAAATAGATGTGTATGTCCCAAACAACGTGTTGTACCAATTTGTTATTACCTGCGGGTTGTGAATAATCTCGTTAAGTGCCGCTGCAAATACGCAAGCAGTTAGGAATAGAAAGGACCATGCCAGAATAACAGCCAGCCAAATAGCATCTTTAAACCCTTTGAGAAATACGGCACCTAAAAATGCCACCAGGAATACGGTCAGGACTAACTGATTTTGCAGCCAGACAGGTGACCACGGGTTCTCAATCACGTGCTTTGCAGCATCAGAAGAACAAAGTGTGATGGTCATTAGAAAGCCGGTTGATGCAAAGCCAAGCAAGGTGATAACTAGTAGCTTGCCCCACCAGCTTGGCAAAAGCTTCTGCAACAAAGCCACACTGCCTTGTCCATTGGGACTAAGCTCGGCAACCTTGGCATACATTGGATAGGCTCCGAACAGATTCAGAATTACCAAGAGTAGCGTGGCAAATGGCGATAAAACACCGGCAAATAGAAATGCCATTGCCGGAGCAAAACCCAGAGAAGAAAAATAGTCTACCCCTGTTAAACACATAACATTAAACCACTTGTCCTGTTGCTGGCTTTGCTCACCAACGCGTTCAAAAAACCAATGTTTAATATCTGTTCTGCTAAACAATTTGACCTTCACTCAGTTGAGCTCGTTCGATGGCAAGCGCTGTCTGATTGACAAAAGTTTCAATCAAGTGTTTCTCATCAGGATCACTAAAGCGATCTTCCGGATTGGCCATTACGCCAATAACGCCAATTGCACCTCTGGTTCCAATAAGTGGCATATAGAGAGCTTTTGCCCCCGAAAGTGTTGTCGTTGTAGCTCCGGCTGCCTGCTGATTGAGAAAAACCCATTGGGCAACTCCTAATTCTTTGGAGTCGATGTCAAAGCTGGGAAAGGCTGTCGATACCTGCACTAAATGCCGGTTTTTGTCAGCTAAAAAGCCGACGATTTTTCCGTCACTGACGTCTGCTATATGCTTGAGAGAAATGTCGACAACATGTTTTGTACTAATTGCTGCGGCTTGTTCTCTGGTCATGGCGTAAAGAGAAGCTGTTTGACGTTCCAAGTCTCTGGCAAGCAGTGCTTGATGTTTAACCGTTGATGTTAGAGTGCTTAGTGTCAAACCAACGATGAGCATTACCAAGAAAGTAAGTAGGTACTCCGTGTCTGATACAGCGAATGTAAAGTACGGTGGGATGAAGAAAAAATCAAACGCAGCTACACTAGCAATGGCGGCCAAAATTGATGGTCCACGGCCAAGACTGAGAGCTACTATGACAATAGCCAGCTGATAAATCATCGCTAAATTTATGGGCGAAATATGGCGAAATAAGAGAAACGAAACAAAAGTGGCAGCGCCGACAAAGAGCATCGAAAGTAAGTAATTCTTTGGTTTTGAATGAGTGGCCACGAAATCTGCAGCAGGCTTCTCGCTTTGACTCTTATCACCGGTTATGACATAGACATCAATGTTGCCGCTGTGTCTAATTAGATCATCAACTACGGATCCAAATAGAATTTCTCTCCAACGTTCTCGAGCTGGTTTACCAATGATTATTTTGGAAACGTTTCGTTTTTGTGCGTACTTGACCAATTCTTCAGCAGCGTTACGTCCGTTCAATCGAATGGTTTGTGCGCCAAGCCGTTCGGCCATATGTAGGGTTCTAGTTAGTCTGTTTTTTGTGTCGGCTGTGAGTGAGTGCCCTGGTACTTCCACATATGCTGCAATCCATTCTGCTTTCAATGTCGCCGCCAGGCGCTTGGCGGCTCTTACCAGTCGTGCAGAAAGTGGGCTTGGACCGACGCATACAAGGATGCGGTCGCTGACAGGCCAGACCTCATGAATGGCGCTTGTTTCACGGTACTTAAGCATTTGTGCGTCAACATGTTCAGCAGTAACACGCAAAGCCAATTCACGTAAGGCAATAAGATTGCCCTTTTTGAAAAAGTGTTTTAACGCTGTTTTGGCATTGTCTGGTAAGTAAACTTTGCCTTCTTTCAATCGTTGAATAAGATCGTCCGGCGGCAAGTCTACTACTTCAACTTCATTTGCTCTTTCAAATATAGAATCCGGCACCGTCTCAAGCATTTTAATGCCGGTTATTTGAGTGACTAAATCGTTGACACTTTCCAAATGCTGAATATTGACGGTCGTTAGGACGTTAATACCGGCTTGCAAAAGTTCTTCCACATCTTGCCAGCGTTTTTCATGCCTTGAACCTGGTGCATTGGTGTGGGCCAATTCATCTATCAATATAGTGGTTGGTCGTCTCAGTAAGGCTTGGTCCAGATCAAATTCATAGAGTTGCGTTGTTTTATAGGGCAAAACCTTTTGAGGAAGAATTTCCAATTCCTCAAGTAGTTCTTCTGTATCCTTACGCCCATGAGTAACGACGACGCCACCAACAACATCAATACCATCTTTAAGAAGTTCTTGAGCTGCTTCCAGCATTGTGTAGGTTTTGCCTACTCCGGCTGCTGCACCAAGGAATATTTTCAGCTTACCTTTTGATTGGTTAGCTTCTTCTTCCTTGATGCGGGCAAGTATTTGTTCAGGCTTGTCCCTTATATGATCCATTGCGTAACTATTGCTTCGTTTGTTTCAGTGAATCCAGTGCCAGATTCAATTGTAAGACATTAACCCGCGGTTGACCGAACAGCCCTAAATCTCTGTTGTTAGTGTGTCTCTTGATAAGTTCATTCACGGCATTTGAATTAATGCCTCTTGCTTGCGCAACTCTTTCTGATTGCAAAAATGCGTTTTGCGGACTGATATCAGGATCCAGTCCTGATGATGAGCGGGTAACGGCATCTACGGGCACCAGGATGTCTGTCTCTAAATTATTTTCTTTGCGATAGTTTTCAGCCAATTGTTTTACGCCGGCAAAAGAAGCATCGCCAAGAATGAGTTTCTTAGATGTTGGACCATAGTTGGTACCAGATGAGGATTCGCCGCTATATCCGGATCCGGCGGCAGATGGGCGCCCGTGAAAATATTCCGGCTTGACAAAAAGCTGTCCCAAAAGCTCAGAACCAACTGTCTGTTGGTTAACGGCTATCAAAGAGCCATTTGATTGATGGGGAAGCATTAGCTGGGCAATTGCGGTAATAACGAACGGAAAGATAATTCCCGTAGCAATCGCCAGTAGTACGGTTAATCTGATAGCAGGGGCAATTTGAGATAACATCATTTATTCCTCTTAGGTGGCAGGAGCCAGGCGCATTAGAACGACTATCTGATCGATGAGCCAGATTCCAGGAAATGGCACAATGAGACCGCCCAAGCCGTAAATCAAAAGATTGCGCGATAGCAAAGCCTCGGCACTCATTGGCCGATACTTGATACCACGTAGGGCTAGAGGAATTAAGGCAACAATGACCAGAGCGTTAAAGATAACGGCTGAAAGTATGGCTGACTCAGGAGAGTGCAATCCCATAATGTTCAACTGCCACAAGGGACCATGCTGTCCAGGTGCTAGTGCGTAAAGTGTGCCAAACATAGCCGGCAGGATAGCGAAGTATTTGGCTACGTCGTTGGCAATGGAAAATGTTGTTAATGCGCCGCGTGTCATTAAGAGCTGTTTGCCAATTTCTACTACCTCGATTAATTTAGTTGGGTTGGAATCAAGATCAATCATGTTGCCGGCTTCTTTGGCTGCCTGAGTGCCGGTGTTCATAGCCACTCCAACATCGGCTGCTGCTAAGGCTGGAGCGTCGTTAGTGCCATCTCCGGTCATTGCTACAAGACGTCCACCTGTCTGTTCTTTTTGAATTAATTGCATTTTTGCCTCAGGCGTAGCTTCGGCCAAAAAGTCGTCAACTCCAGCTTCGCTGGCAATTGCCGCTGCAGTTAACGGGTTGTCACCCGTAATCATTATTGTGCGAATACCCATAGCTCGTAATTGTAAAAAGCGTTCTTTCATACCGCCTTTTACAACATCTTTTAAATGGACTACACCAAGGATGCCTCTTTTTCTGTCAGCCACCGCCAGCGGTGTGCCACCGGCCTGAGCTATGCTGGTAACAGACCTCTCGATTTCTACTGTTACCGGAAGATTATTGGCTTTCACAAATTTAAATATGGCTTCTGAGGCCCCTTTGCGAATTTCATTGCCGTTGATATTTACTCCACTCATACGCGTCTGAGCAGTAAAGGGAATGAATTCCGGTTCCTTTGACGACAATTCTCTCTCTCTCAATCCATGTTGTTTTGCCAAAACAACAATAGATCTGCCTTCCGGAGTTTCATCAGAAAGAGAAGATAATTGAGCAGCGTCGGCAAGTTCTTCGATACTCACACCGGCAGCGGGTACAAATTCGACTGCCTGGCGATTACCCAAAGTAATCGTGCCGGTTTTATCAAGCAAGAGGGTGTCCACATCGCCTGCCGCTTCAACTGCTTTTCCGCTCATTGCCAGGACGTTGTGCTGCAAAACTCTGTCCATGCCGGCAATACCAATTGCTGAAAGCAGTCCGCCAATTGTAGTTGGAATGAGGCAAACCAGTAGAGAAATAAGAGAGAAGACATCTGGTGCCATACCGGTACCTGCCGAATGCACAGAGTAAATGGAATAAGGTAAAAGGGTCGATACCGCCAAAAGGAAAACAATGGTCAAGCCGGCGAGCAAAATGTCTAGAGCTATCTCATTAGGGGTCTTTTGCCGGGCAGCACCTTCGACTAGCGATATCATTCGGTCTAAAAAGGTTTGACCGGGATCTACGGTTATCCGAATACGCAGCCAGTCAGACAGAACCGTTGTGCCGCCGGTAACCGCGCTGCGGTCGCCGCCACTTTCTCTGATAACCGGCGCTGATTCACCTGTTATGGCGCTTTCATTGACTGTAGCTACTCCTTCAATTACCTCACCATCGGAAGGGATGACTTCACCGGCTTTTACAAATACTATGTCGTTTTTCTTTAGCTCGGTGGCTGCTACGGATTCAGTCTTACCTCCGGCTAATTCACGGAGAGCAATGGCTTCTTTGCGCCCACGTTTGAGCGTGTCAGCCTGAGCTTTTCCACGTCCTTCCGCCATAGCTTCGGCAAAATTAGCAAAAAGAACAGTAACCCAAAGCCAGAGCGTAATTTGAATTTCGAAGATCAACTCGGAATGGTTTATGCCGGAGCATATATTACGCACAAGCATAATTGTTGTGATAAAACTGCCGGCAGCGACAACAAACATGACTGGATTTTTTGCCAAATGTCTTGGGTGCAGCTTGAGAAAAGCATCTGTGCCGGCTCTTTTTACAATTAGCGGATCAAAGAGTGGCTTGGTTTTTTTCTTAGGAGGGATAATATCTAGATCTTGCATGGAAAAATGCTCTGTTGCTTGAATTTGTATTTTCTGGATTTAACTAATTTAGAAGAGGCGATGTTCATTCATAAGGAAATGCTCGACTATTGGGCCAAGCGTTAATGCCGGGAAAAACGTCAAGGCGCCTACTATCAAAATAATGCTAATTAAAAGAAGGGTGAATAACCAGGTGTAAGTCGGAAAGGTTCCGCTCGTAGCTGGAACATACTTCTTTTGGGCAAGTGAACCGGCCATTGCCAGGACTGGAACGATCATCAGAAAGCGGCCAATGAACATGGCTAAAGCCAAGAGAGTATTGTAAAAGGGTGTGTTTACTGAGAGGCCGGCAAAGGCTGAGCCGTTATTACCTGTAGCTGACGAGAAGGCATAGAGTATTTCTGAGAGTCCATGCGGCCCACTATTATTGATGTTGTTCCAAGTTGCCCCCTGGGGATTGAGCAAACTCTTTTCCGGTAGGTTGAGTATACAAGCCAAACCGGTGAAAACTAGAATGCAAAAGGCGGCTGCTAAAACGAACAACATAGCCATTTTTACCTCTTTCTTCTCTATTTTCTTGCCAACATATTCAGGAGTCCTGCCGACCATCAAACCAGCTATGAAAACTGTCAGAACGGCATAGATAAGCATGCCGTAGAGACCTGCTCCAACACCACCAAAAACTATCTCGCCAAGTTGAATATTGAGCAACGGAATCAGCCCGCCTAAGGGCGTGTAGGAATCATGCATGGCGTTAACCGCTCCACAGCTGGCATCGGTTGTGACGGTGGCAAATAGTGCCGAATTGGCCAAGCCGAAGCGCACTTCTTTGCCCTCCATATTGCCGCCTGTATCACCAAGGGTTTTTGTGGAAATTTCTACGTTTTGTCGGGCGACATTAGGGTTTCCTTGAGCTTCGAAGTGATAGCATATAAAGACACCGGCAAAGAATAATAAGAACATTGCAGAAAGCAGAGTCCAACCCTGGCGTGTGTCACCGATAGCCTTACCAAAAGTGTAGGTGAGTGCAGCTGGTATGAGAAAGATGCTTAGCAATTGAATAAAGTTGCTTAAGGGAGTTGGGTTTTCAAACGGATGCGAACTGTTGGCATTTAAGAAACCACCACCATTGGTGCCCAGCATTTTTATGCTTTCTTGGGAAGCTATGGGCCCTTGCGGAATAATTTGTTTGCTGCCTTCGATGGTCGTTGCTTCGGTATAAGCATTGAAGTTTTGTGGTACGCCCTGATAGACCAAAAACAAACTGTAAACAAAGCAAATAGGCAAGAGAATATATAAACAAGTACGAGTCATGTCAGCCCAAAAGTTCCCTAAGCCCTGGGCAGTGCGCCGGGCAAAACCACGGATTAGGGCAACTGCCACTACAATGCCTGCCGCTGCGGAAACCCAGTTGTGAAATGCCAGTCCAAGCATTTGGGAAAGATAGGATAAGGTGTTTTCGCCGCTATACGCCTGCCAATTAGTATTTGTTGTGAATGACATAGCTGTATTAAATGCTAAGTCCGGTGTCAGCGCAGTAGCCCAACTTGGGGCATTAGCAGTGGAAAACTGCATGGGATTGAATGGCAGCAAGCCTTGTAAGCGCAAGATTGCGTAAGTAAACAGCAAGGATACTAACGAAAATGCCAAAAGAGACTGACTGTATTCTATCCAAGTCATGTCATGATCGGGATCAATGCCTACGAGTCGATAAGAGTTTGTCTCGAGCGGTCTTAATAGTCTGCTTAGAAAATGGTTCTTGCTTTCCAGGACAGCATAGATATAGGCGCCAAGCGGTTTAGCGCATAAAGCAATTATTACGGCAAAAAGCAAAATCTGGAACCAACCGATAGCGGTCACGTGCAACTCCTTTTTTAAACCCGCTCTGGAAAGAGCAGAGCAAACAGCAGATAGACGAGCAATGCTGCTGCTGTTGATCCAGCAATAATATTGTCAAAAGACATGGGTAATTTCCTTGCTAAACCTTGTGGCAACCATGGACATACAGGCTACCTACAAGAAACAGCACAATTGAAAAGACGATGTAAAAAACGTCAAGCATTAGTGCATTCCGATTGACGGCAAGCGGCTTTCAGCATGTGGTGCGCTGGCAGTCATTTGCTTTTCGCCTTGCACAACCATCGCTAGTTCAAGCAGCATGCGCTTCATTTTTAGAATCTCGCACGCTAGTTGATCCAGCATTATTGTGCGAGCTGTAAGGGAATCTATGGACAGTCCTTTACGTTGTGCTACGCTACCGGTAAGGACACCCAACTGCTTTTTCGAGCTTCTATCGGTAAAGCCGGGCATGTTAGCATCGGCTATCCAGCGATCGGTAAGCTGGGCAAGTCTGGTTTTACCATTCGACTCGCTTGCTGGAGGTTGATGAAGAAATGTCCAAACTGAACGTGGGTAATCAACTTCACTATTGCCGGGATAATTGAATAATTTTGCCAGCATGTTTGGATCGACATCCGAAGTCATCTTCTTTCCTTTTAGCTGCTTCAAGGTCCACATCGAAGCAACTGAAGGAACCAGTCCTGCGGGAATACCAATAATTCCTGAAGGTATGGCAAATTTGGCATTTTTATAAGTAGGAATAGCCAAGGCTTCGGTGACAGCCCATAAAGCGCCGTTGCTGATGAAACTTAAAGCGTTCATGCGAGCAATGGCCTTGTCTCTGTCATTTGTAAATGTCGCCAAAATTTCTTGGCAATGCTGGTACTCATTCTCAATTTCTGAAAGGGTGAAGTCCACTTCTAGGTCTGTTTTTTGGATTAATAGATAGGACTTTTGCACTTCTTCTGCTAGATTCTGCCGGGCATCTAACGATTCGAGCGAAGGAGTTGTATTAAGTGAATTCACTCGAGCACGCAGAGAGTGAATATTTTCCAGTAAGGCGGTAAGGCCTATGTTATTAGCCAACTGCAATGAATTGGGCGAAATGCCATCAGTATTTAAGGTGATACCAGTTTTCAAAATTCTTGGTGGTAATTTCTCAATGTTGGCGCTAGGCTCTGCTGGTTGACTCGTCGCTATATTCACTTGTGCCTGGCAAGGAGACACGCAACTTGTAGCTAAAACTAAAAGTCCGGCACAAAGACGATTACCAAGTAGCATTTGACTAACCTCCAGTCAACAATGTATTTGCCTGACTGTCGCTACAGTGCAGGCGATCTCAAAGATCGAGCAACAGAGTACAAGTCTATCAATTAACAAAGCATCAAGTTGGAGTTTATCAATATCAAATTCGTGTCAATTACACCGGATTTATTTCCCAGGTATGGGAGCATATTCGGCACTGCGATGCCCAAAACGGCCCTGAACCATCCTATGCCCCTCTTGCAACTTTGTGATCGTTGTATGCTGGCTGCTCTGGAAGAATGTTCCAAGATAAAAGCAGAACACCGCCACACTCAGTATGAGTAGTAATAGTAAGTTGACCCGGGTGCTTCTAGGTAGAACGTTATATGTATAACCCATGTTGTTGCGAATCATTGGCATATCCAAAATAGACTGTTTATACTGCCTTGCCGAAGGCATGCAAAAGCAATATAAGCTAAAAGTAATCAATGAGGTGTCAAGATATGCTGCCGACTTATTAAGACGGCATCAATAAGGCAGTGACTATTTGGTACTAGTATGGTCGGGTAGCGAGGCCCAAAATGTCAATATTGCGTAATTGCCCCATTTTAATGGATCGGAACCGCACCTAGAATGGCGCTTATTGAGAGGGCGGACAATTGGACGGATCAGACTATAAAGCCGGTGAGGCTAAACTCGACACTAGCGTAGATTTCAACACTCCTGTCTTGCTGCAGGGTGGCGTGGAGAAACACCTTAAGCACAGTGGCGGCAGTCGTGCAGAAATTTGGGATCCGGATGCAAGCAGTCGTGAGCTTTTAATCGAATGGGATATTTGGCGCAACAAAGTAGCCCAGCAAGTTAATCACAATATGGTCAAACACATTAACAGTTGGGATGGTCAGGAAATCAATTTGGCCACTCGTCGAGTTGAGTCAAAATTTCCTACTGGTGTTCATGCCGGAGTTGATTTTGTAATTGGTTCTGATCAAAAGGTTTTGAAGGCCGAAATAGTCGAGCCTTCCGGTTACGCTGAATATGATGCGCTAGTCGTCAAATCTGTGTATGAGCTTAATAAGAAAGCTAAGTTATTGCGCTTTCCGGAAAATTCCAGACGGCGAAGTGTTGAGCAAGTCCTCGACTTCCAACAGACCCGGGGCTATCAAGCCCAGCGTTTTCTCAAATTTGGTGATACTGAAAGAGTGCAGTTAGACTAAAGTCTACGTGATTAGCATGGCATCGCCATAGCTGAAAAATCGATAGCGCTCATCTATTGCTTTCTTGTATGCATTCATAATGAGTTCGTGTCCGGCGAAGGCAGATACGAGAACTAACAGGCTTGATTTGCTTAAGTGGAAGTTTGTAATTAAGCCGCTCAGTATTTTGAACTGGTATCCAGGCTGAATATAGAGTGATGTTTGCGAAGATTCGATGGGCACGAGTTTGCCTGAGCTGCCTGCAGTCTCAAGTGCTCGACAGGATGTGGTGCCGACTGCGATAACGCGTCTTTTTTCAGCGAGTGCTTTGTTTACTATTTCAGTTGTTTCTAGAGGAACATTAAGCTGTTCCGACTCAATGGTGTGTTCTTCAAGCGAAGACGTAATCGGTTTGAAAGTACCGGGTCCTACGTGCAACGTGACTTTGGCAATTTCAATTCCTTGTGCTTGCAGCTTGCCTAATAACTCGTCGGAGAAGTGTAATCCCGCAGTAGGAGCTGCCACCGCACCTGGGCTCTTTGCGAAAACAGTTTGATATCTTTCTAAATCCTTGCTGCGCAAATTCTCTTGATGCTCACGATGAATGTATGGTGGCAAAGGCGCAAAGCCAATCTGAGATAACAGCGCATAGACTTTGTCTTGAGTGCCTAGATCAACAAGTAGTCTTTTCTGTCCATCTTCGCTCAAGACAATGTCTTTAACACGAATTTCGTGTTTGGCATTACCTGTTTCTACTTCCAATACTTCGCCGGGTTTTAATCGCTTTAATGGCGTGGCTAAAGCCAGCCAGCAGTGAGATGTTTGTCCTGTGGAATTTGTCTCGGGACGCAATAAAAGTATGTCTATTATGCCGCCTGTTGTTCGGCGAGCAGTTAGTCTGGCTGGAATTACTCGTGTGTCGTTGACGACCAAAACATCGCCTGAGCGAAGCAGTCCAGGTAAATCCGAAAACTGATGATGGGCAATTTTAGACTCGTCTCGACCAATATGCATGAGGCGAGAGGTGTGTCTTACCTCTGACGGCTCCTGAGCAATAAGCTCAGGTGGCAGATTGTAGGCAAAATCATCCAGGGAGTATGTACAATTGGCGGATGTGGGATGCTGAGACATGAATTTAAAGGTTGTAATCTCTGAAGTAAGCGAGTCCTTGGGCTTTGCCCGTTGCGTGATTGGCTCGCTTGAGCCGATGGAAGCAGAAAGGGCAGAATTTGAGCGCTGGCTTGCCCGGGGCTATGCCGCAGGCATGGAATATTTAAAGCGCAACCCACATTTTAGGACATCTCCCCAACTTCTGTATCCCTCTGCCCGGTCAGCCATTGTTGTTTCTGCCGGCTATTACACCGAAGTACCCCCTTCGCCAGGCGACCACTATGGGCGAGTTGCCCGCTACGCCGTGGGTTTGGACTATCACGTGGTATTGCGCGCAAAACTAAGAGAACTTAAGACACAGCTCGAAACAAAACTTGGCAGACCGCTAATCGGCAAGGCATACACGGACGATGTGGCACTTTTGGAACAAGGCTTTGCCGCCCGCTCCGGCCTGGGATTTACCGGAAAACACACTTTGATAATTGGACCGAAAATGCTCGGCTCCTATAACTTCATTGCCGAGTTATTTACCGATTTGGAAATAGAACCAGATGAGAAATACCAGGGCACATGCGGACAGTGTTTCCGCTGCGGCAATATCTGTCCGACAAAAGCAATAGTTGATTCGGGAACAGTAGATGCCGGACTCTGCATCTCGTATCTAACGATTGAAAATAAAGGCGGTATTCCCGTAGAGATGCGCAAATCGCTTGGTGACTGGGTTTTCGGCTGTGATGTTTGCCAGGAAGTCTGTCCCTATAACCAACGACCACCGGTGACACAGTGGAAGGAATTCCAGCCAGAGTTAGGAGTTGGTCATCACATAGATCTTTTTGATCTTTTGGAAATTAAAACAGACGAAACATTTCACGAACGCTTCGTGCGCTCAGCTGTAAGACGACCAAAACGTCGCGGTATGTTGCGCAATGCTCTCGTCGTAATTGGTAACAAAAGACCGGCAGGTGGCGCAGACAAGATCCGCCAGTTTTTGGACTATGAAGAAGACCCGATGCTTTGCGAACACGCGAAGTGGGCTCTTGCTCAATACTAACTACCGATTATTTTTTACCATATGTAGAATCATGATCTTGCTGAATGGTAAGGAACCTAAGAAAGTCCCCCTCTCGGTAGGCCGTTGCTCGTCTTGATTGTGTAATTCGCAATGAGTAGATGGTATTTATATCGGCAGGAGGTTTGATGCTGGAAATCTTTTCCCATTTCAAGCCTTGATCTTTATATAGTTGACTCCAGGTTAACTGGATGAGTTTACATAACGTGTTAGTGACCCGGTCGCGTTCGGATTTTTCCAATTGGAGCCAATTTTTTTGGAAAGTGGAGTTATTCAAATCCAGCTTAATTGCGGCTTCTTCTGGATTTCTTGCCATTTTCCAATTTCCTAATTAGAGTTTTTGGGTCTGAATTACGCGCAACATTCTTGGATGCCCACTCTAGTGCTTCTGTAAGATCTTTACGCGCAGCCGGCTTGTGCAGCCAGAGCTCATTTTCAGGAATGACTATAGCGGTACGAATGAGCCAGACTCCTGGTTCTTGTTCTTCTACAAGCACCTGCCGTCCAGCGAACTCTTTGCCTAGGGAGATTTGCCCATTAGTGCCAACTACCTTAATGCTGCCGCCTAGAGTATTGGGATTTGTGCTCATAAAAACCTCGCAGTATATCTTTAGTATAGCACTAATATAGCGAAATAGGAAATTAGGAATGCACGAAAATTTATTACATGCCGGCTGTCAGTCCGCCGTCGATGGGGATAATTGCACCGTTTACGTAGCGGGCGTCGTCTGAGCACAAGAAAGTGACGACAGAGGCGACTTCTTCGGGGGTGCCCACGCGTTGCATGGGGATATTTGCTTCGACGAATTCTTGTAGGGCTTGCTCGCCGGATATGCCTTTGCGTTCACCCACTTCGGCGTTGAAGCGTTCGCAAAGTGGGGTGCGAATGCAGCCCGGGCAAATGCAGTTTGTGCGGATGCCTTGGGCGGCGTAGTCGAGAGAAAGGCTGCGTGTCATGTGAATGATGCCGGCTTTTGATGAGCTGTAGGCGGCGTTTACTTTGATGCCGCGCAGTCCTGCATCAGATGCATTGTTTGTTATTACACCGAATTTCTTTGGCACCATAACTTCTAAGCAAGCTTTCGTGATGAGATAAGTGCCTTTCATATTCACATCCATGACGCGATCCCAATCAGATTCGGATGTTTCCATCAATGGTGAAATGAATTCAACGCCGGCATTGTTGAAGAGGAAATCGACGCTACCAAAAGTTTTTAGGCAACCTGAAACAGCGTTAGTAGCCGTTGAGGGCAACGCAATATCTCCGGCTACGGCAATTGCGTTGCCGCCGGCAGCTTTTATTTCGGAAACAGTTTTTTCAGCAGAAGCAGCATCGATATCCACTACACAAACTGATGCACCGTCTTTAGCAAAAGCAATCGCGGTGGCTTTACCAATCCCTGAGCCGCCGCCTGTT
>JAKFVJ010000122.1 GCA_021732245.1 Candidatus Obscuribacterales bacterium
ACCCAAAACTCCAAGATCAGCAAACATTTAGCTCAGAAAAAGGCCAAAAAGCGCCAAAAGCGGCTTGGACTGCTTGGTCTGTTCGCCCAACAGCCAAACCGCCTGACACGGTTCACTGAATATTTACCAAAAAAGTTCAAGAGCATAGCCAACAACGCTCTTGAACTGAAGTCTATTTCAAATGTGCATCCAACCAAAAGTCGAGCACTTCAATGATGCCGGGCTCAATCTCGCTAGTTTCCACAAGAAGATGTCCCTTCTTCTCCAATAGGACAAGCGTCTTATCCGAATTGGACATGTTGCCATATTGCTTGATCGTGGACTTCGGATTGCACAGTCTGTCTTTTTTACCGACAACAAACAGCACCGGTTCATCCGATGGAATTGAAGCGACGCTTTTTCTGCCCCTCATGTTGAAGAAGAGACTTTGGAAAAGGTCAACTATCGATTGATTGTTGCGACTCAAGGGATCATTGATTTGCGCAAGCGCTTGCTTGCGATCATCAGATAAGCGCGGCTTCAAATATGGGGTGATACTGAGACCGCCGTGCGGGCTAGTCAGTCCGCGCGCGAAAGTCACAAACATGTACGGATGGAAAAACAGATGCGGCTTTACGTAGGGATTGACCAATACGCCGCCGGCAACTAAGTCCGGAGCATCAGCCAAAAGCTTTTCTGCCATGTTCGCACCAAGACTCTCACCAAGCACAAACACTGGGACATTCGGAAAATACTCGTGCAGTCTTTGGATGACTGCGATTGTATCTGCCTCGCTCTTAGCGTAATTGAAACGCTTATCTTCGGCAGTACCAAATCCCTCATGTACCCATTTGCCGTATCCACGCATATCGAGCGATACAACCATGACATTTTTCTCGGCCATGGTTTGTCCCAAAGTGCGGAAAGCGCGCCCGTGCAAGCAGCCACCATGAAGAGCAACGACAATTGCCTTCGGTGATGAGTTGGTAAGCATCCAGGTGTAAACGGGCAGATGCATGTCCTGAAAAAGCGTAGAGTCAAAATCTTCAACCACTTGCTGGGCAAAGCCAGCCTGTGATGAAGCAAACAAAAGAAAAGCTGCGACAAACAACGATAAGAGTCTTGCCGAAAATGAGCGGCAAGCAACAACAAGCTGTCTCATGATGACACCTCTGGTAAAAAATTGGGGCTAATATTCTGGTGAGTTGGCTTTAAAGTGAGCCCACGAAAAGGTGGGCTCACTTTAACTACACGCTCTTAAGGGGCAATATTGGTCTCCGGATTTGTGTACGTGTGCGTCATGCCGTAACGCATAAGGTCGGCATAACGGATAGCTTCCTGGGTGAGCTTTTCCCTATCAGGAAAACGATCGCCGCCTTCACGAGTTCCATAACGCAAAAGCAATGCGTGCAAAGCTACTTGCGCTGAATACACTCTGTCACGCTCGAATCTTTCCTTTTCGGAAATTTTCGTATCGTATCTGTTCGATGGATAGGTATTAGCTGGATAACCATAGGGTGGCGGCATGTCGTTTGACTTGCCGTATTGCTGCACGTACTGACTGTAACGCATTAAGTACTCAGGCGATGCTTGCTGAGCGTAGTTCTGAGTGGGGTAGGGATTGGTCCTTGGGCCATAACTGTAGCCATACGTATTACCGTAGTAAGCCGCATTAGGCACATTACCCGGAATGTAATATTCATTCGGGTTTTGCCTTTTCGGTACAGGATAGCCATAGAACTCAGGCCTTTTCGGCTTGAAGTCCTTGTTAGGAAGACCGTAAGGAACGCTCACTGTTGCTTTCTTTGTCACCTGCTTTTTGGCAGGTGTTTTCGCTTCCACTGCATCAACCGCTGCAAAAGCAAAACTAAAAGCTAGCAGTGCTCCTAGAATTGGCGCTTTTCTTACCATGATTGTATCTCCTTCAAATGTGCCGATGAAGGGAACACTGAACAGCTACTGTGTTTGGGCTGCTGTTCAGTTGTTCCATCCAAAAGCTGATTAGAGACGATGACGTCCCGTGAAGCGGGATTTGTAATCGTCATTTTCATTCGAGATTTCGCCTCGAACGAATTTTCCTACACCGAATGTTTCGGGTAGGTTCTGCAACTCGAGCTTCTTCTTGGACGTTGCAGTAAAACTCAAAGCCGACTCATTAATGGCGACGGTCAAACTGCCGGTACCAAACTTGTCTTCAAACGACTGGGCTGTTTTTTCAACCAAAGATTTTCCGTTTCTCACCTTTTCCTTGAGGGTATAGGTGACTCTGTAGTTAGGATTTGCCTTGGGTGGTACCCAGCCTTGTGGAACTAAACTCATATTGCTTTCCTCGCAATTGGGGATGTGCATAGCAACATTGCGCCGAAAAACACCAGGTCGAACAAGAACCGCCAGGCACCCGCCCGCGATAAAAGTCTTGCTGTTGCTAACCTGTGTGCTGTTCTAGCTGATCAATGTTCCAATAACTAAATAGTTATATATAGGCTTTGAACCTAACAAAATTGGAACTTCAAATTCAAATTAACGCTTTGTCATCCGTACGGAGAGGCGTAGGGGCGCATTGCATGCGCCCTTTTGTAATGCTAAACCGTCGTCTTCTCCGCGAAGTATTCCGGCGGTCTGTTGATCGGGTCGTACTGCCTGGCGAGGATTTCGTTTTCCATCTTCGCGAGCATCTTCGGCTGCGCTTTATATTCACGGCCGACAAGGCGACGAAGCGTCCGCCATACGGCAACAACCGACTTCACCAGCGAGAGTCGCGGTCTATAGAAGAAAAGCTTGCCCCAGTGCTTAAGGCGGAATCTAAACGACTTCAAATAAAGCAAGTCATATAACATCTTGTCGAACGAATAAAGCAAAACATCCGCATCAGGAAGTGCTTGTTCCAAAGGCTTCAAGTACAAGCGCGCGGGATACTTCGCAGCAAATATTCTGCCGGCTTGTTCATACAAAGCGACCGTCTTCGCCGCAATTTCCTTACGCTGAAACTCGTCTAACACCCGCTTGCGCGCATTCACCGAAAGCCTGCGACGCTCGTTTTCGTCTTGCAACAGCTTCAGCAATGACGCAGCTATTGCATCTGGGTCACGCGGCGGAATAATTATTCCGGACTCACCGGCGACGATGTACTCTTTCGTACCGCCACCCGATGTGCCAATTACCGGCAACCCGCAAGACATTGCTTCCAAGCAAGTGTACGGCGAATTGTCGTATACAGACGGCACAATGGAAATATCAGCCGAACGATAATACGACGGCAAATCAGCCAACGGCACACGATTGATGAATTGCACGTGCTGCGTGCAATTATGTGCGCGCAATGAGTCTTGCAGTTCAGCAAGCACAGATCTCTGGCCTTTAGCATTATTAGTGTCATCACCAATAATCACAAAACGCACATTGGAAAACTTCTCAACGACTTTTGGAATGGCATTGACGAGATCACCAATACCCTTACGTTCTTCCAGGCGACCGACAAAGAGAACGGTCAATTTACCGTCACTAGCTAGCGCTTTCGGCCCTTCCGGAGAGAATTTATTTGGATCAATTGGATTTCTAACGATAGTAATTCGCTCGCGAGGATAGTGCATATCTTCAGCGACGAAATCAGCCAGATCTTCACTCGGCGATGTAATCACATCAGCGGAAATCATCGCCATTCTTTCAAGCATGGCGACAAACTGGTGATCAAAATTCGGACTGACGTTGTGCAGTTTCTCTGCAATAAACTTTGAGTGTGGTGTGTACAACCTAACCAACATCGGCACAGCCTTGGTCACCGAAGGAACAAGCCCTTCAGCCAACAATTCCGGCGTATCAACAACGTCAAAAGGCTTTTCTTCGTGAAGCTCAATAAATTTCTGCCAGAGAGCAGACGCCACACGAATTACGTAGCGACTGTAGGGCATGCAAATGGAAACAGCACCCAAATCACCATAAATTTGGTGAGGCACAACTCTATGAACTTTTATGCCGTCTTGCTCAACTGTTTTTGCTTCGTCCTTAGCCAGAGCAATCACCACCACTTCATGCCCGAGCTCTTTTAGCCCCTGGGCAAGGTGGTTGGCAAACGTGGCAATGCCGCCCCAGCCGGTATCAGGCGGATACTCCCGCGATATCAAGCAAATTCTCATGCCGTTATTTTAGATCATAGGAATTCAACCTAATTGAAACCTTTCTCACGGACGGCAGGCCGTTGATTTACCAGTACTTGACAAGGATTTGTTGAACCTAGAATCGTCACCCTGAGCAGGTCCTTCGCTTCGCTCAGGATAGACTCCGAGCCTCACGTCTTTAACCCGCGCGATTCTTCAGAAAGGGCGCATGCAATGCGCCCCTACAAATCAGAATGACATTCAATACGTCTTTCACTTGGCAACCGTCTACATTTGCTATATACAAGGTTCTCTACTTATTACCGTGATATCATCGAATACTCTTGATTACGGGGCTTGCCGGGCAAAAGCATGCTGTTCAACAGTTTTACTTACCTCGTATTTTTGCCGATAGTCGTCGCACTTTATTGGGTGCTGCCGCCTGTTTTTCGTCGCACACTTTTACTCATTGCCAGTTATCTCTTCTACATGAATTGGAAGCCGGCTTATGGCTTGCTAATACTTGCGCTGACAGTCGTTAACTATTTCCTCGGCCTGGCTATCCACAAATTCGTCAACAAGCGCAAGCCCATCCTCACAGCCGGACTTATTTTCAATTTGGGCTGTCTCTGTTTTTACAAGTACGCGAATTTCTTGCTTGATTCGGCATGGCAATCTGCAACGTGGTTACACACTAGCCTGCATTTGCCGATGAATCTTCCGGCAACAAGTCCGGCGCTGGATATTATTCTTCCTCTGGGAATTTCCTTCTTCACTTTCGAATTCATTCACTACATAGTGGATGTTTATCGCGGCAGCAAGCCTGTAACAAATTTTCGCAACTTTGCTTTGTTTGCAGCATTTTTCCCATCGCAAATAGCTGGTCCTATTAAACGCTTTCAGGATTTTGTTGAGCAAATGCTCACAGAGCCTGTGTTTAAACCCGCCTATTTTCAATCGGGAATGTTTTTGATTTTCCTTGGGCTGTTCAAGAAAATCGTCCTCGGTGACAATCTCGGTCGTGTTGTAAATGCCGGTTTTGCTCATCCTGAAACTCTAGGAACTCTGGATGCTTGGATTGCCGTTGCAGGATTTACTTTCCAAATCTTCTTTGATTTCTCTGGATACACAGATATTGGTCGCGGCTCTGCCTTGTTATTCGGCTACAAAGTGCCGGAGAATTTCAACTGGCCATTTCTTGCCGCCAATCTCACTGACTTCTGGCGTCGTTGGCACATTTCTCTTTCCACCTGGTTGCGCGACTATCTATTTATTCCTTTAGGTGGATCACGCGTCAGCCCATTGCGCCAACAAATAAACGTCATGATCACCATGGTCCTCGGCGGTCTCTGGCACGGTGCAGCTTGGCACTACGTCATCTGGGGAGCATTCCACGGCTCAGGACTTGTATTAAGCAAAGAATGGCACAATTTGGTAAGCCGTCTGCCATGGCTGGCTCGTTTCAGACCGCACGCAATTTGGCATTATTCCGGAATTGCATTTACTTGGTTTTTCCTTTTTATGGCCGGCGTTATCTTCCGCGCTGACAATGTGCCGCATGCATTGAATATGTGCAAACACATGTTCGCGCTGGCTCCTTCGTATGCAGTGACTCATCAATTTTTGATGTCAACTTTGCCTATCACTATTTCACTCTATTTGGTATTTCTCTTGCTCTGCGCGTGGCGCGACAGCGTCGCCAGAAAGGGCGAACATGCCAATGCCTCAGTAAAGAAATTCATGACCGCCACATCAAACTGGTGGCAAGGTTCATTGCCGGCACAAATCGCCGTCTATGCCGGCATGGCAATAATTATTCTTGGTTTTGCTCCGCGCCAGGTGGCGCCATTCATATATTTTCAATTCTGATATTTCCAATTCTGAGGAATCATGTCACCTGTAGCCACAACACCAACTGTAAAACCACCCATCGAGAGCCTCAAGAAGCCTCGTTCAAAATGGCGCACAGCTTTGGAAACAACAGCGTTTCTGGCTGTCAGCGTGGCATTACTCGAATGGTTTCTGCCAATAGCCGGTGTTGGACAAGAAGAATTTTTGCAGCCAGATAGAAAACTTGGCTGTCGTCACATTCCAGGCAAATATGTTGTTTGGCGCATGGAAGGATTTTCCAGGGGACACTTAAACAGTACCGGTCTGCGTGATATTGAACACAATATTGGAAAAACTCCAGGAACAATAAGAGTTGCGTTGCTTGGCGATAGTTCGACCGAAGGTCTACAAGTTCCACTCGATGATACCTACGCAAGGCTCGTTGAAAAACAACTGAACAATAGCGGTACCCAAAAATACGAGGTCATCAACTTCGCTTGCTCCAGCTATTCAACCGGACAGCAACACGAGCAATTCTTGAACGAAGTAGCCACCTACAAACCGGACATCACCGTCTTGCTCTACAACCGTGGTGACGCCGTTGAGAACATCCGCAAGCCTGGCAAATTGAACGTAGAGCCGCGTCCTTACTTCTATGTGGATGCACAAGGCACTCTGCAGCCTGATAGCTCTGTACTTAGCTACAACCAAGCAAAGCTTTCTCCAAACCCAGTCTTTGATTTCCTGCGCGCGCACAGCAGCATCTACGGCGTCTTGAGTTCAACGCATCTAGCACTATGCACCAATGAGCCACTTTACGGCAAATTGAAAAATGCTTTTGACTGGCTTTCCAATTTGGGCAACACAAACAAGAACGTCACTAATGTTTTATATCCTGAACAAGATGCATTTCGTGTTACACGCAGCTTGCTTGTCGACTTGAACAACTCCTGTAAAGCAAACAACAGCAAATTCGTACTTTTAGTTTTTCCAAACACTTTGGGTGATTTAGATCTCGCCTACCAAGCTAAGCAGCTGCTTAACTTGAGCAAAGAAGAAAACTTCCCCAGCTTCGACCTTACACAGTCCTTCTACGACACCGGCAATCCCGGCGCGCTTTTCCTCGAATACCACTTCTCGTCCGCCGGACACAAAGTCGTCGCCGACCAGCTAACGAAGCTACTGTCCTCTTTGTCATTCTGAGCCAAAGGCGAAGAATCTGCCCCAGTTTTACTCGGTTCAGTTAGTCGACTTGAACGTGTTCAGTTAGGGTAGATTCTTCGTTTCGTTGCTTCGCAACTCCACTCAGAATGACAAAATTCGGTAAAAAACATAAAACCCTCCGCTAACAGCGCGAGGGCTCCTTGCATCTTTTCTCTTTAAGGTAGTCAACAATTATAGTTTTAAGGCCCTGTCTTATTTCTATTATGTATTTACACATGAATAAACAACTAAAACACAGACAGGTACTAATTAGCTTCTAACCCACACCCATAGCTCATTTCCGAAAACCACTCGGGGCAATATTGCTCCCCGGGTGGTTTCTTACTTGTCTGCCACCACTTTCCCACGAGGACAAAACCATGACGATCATTTCCTTGCTCGTCCTAACAGCTTTTATCGCAGTCTGGCTCAACGACCACCTCAAAGGCGGCGACCTGCCAGACTCATTTTTCGAAAACACCGATCAGTCGAGTGATAACGACAGTCATCACTAACGAGGAGCAATTCCATATGAAGAAAAACAACTACCTCATTACTCTTGTTCGTTCCAACCACTCTCGTGATGTCTACGTGCCGAGCTTGGCACGACCCGAGAATGCAGCAATCATGAAGTCGTCAGAGTTCACTCAAAAGACTCTAAAGAAAACTAAGTCAGAAAACCTCGACGTGACTTTCACTTCCGACCCGGATGAGTTCGGCATCATTGGCGTGACCACCGACATTGCTACAGCAGAATCCATACAGAAGCAAACCAACCTGGTTGCCTCCGTCCTCAACATTCACGAAGGTTGTGTGACAGACCCCTGGGATTTGCTGGACTTCATCAAAGACAGCCACACATGCGCTGCGTTTGCCGAACTACGTAACGAACGACGTTTCCAAAAAGACGTGGAAGCTGGTTGGTCCAGAATCAATCGAGCCAGCCTTCGCGAATTGTGCGCCGACTTAATCAAGCCTGCAGGCGGAGAACTAGCACTGTTTGATTTGCCCGCAATTGGCAGCTATCTGGGCATGTCTGAAAACGAACTAAGCCAATTCATGATTCTCTCGCCCAATACATTGCACTCCACCTTCCCCAGCCCTGGCACTCAAATCAATGTAATCAATAGAGCGCGTGCGCTTTTGCTCATTGCCTATCATTTGCGCAAACTTTTCGAGAGGCAAGATCGCGCCACTGCCTGGATGCTGCGCAAGCAACCAGAAGGCTGGCAACATCACGGACTGTCCGCCAAAGATTGCTTACTTAACGGTTATTACCTGCCCGTATACAGCCACCTAACGGAAATCACTAGAAGACCCGACCTGCCACTAATCGGAGGAACGCATCGATGCTCACACGACTACTTCAGCGTCTCGAAACACTGTTAAGAACGAAACCGAAACGCAAAACAACAAAAACAAACGAACAAGATGCGCCTTCTTTGGTTGACTACAGCGAAGAGCTCGTCAATTTCCAAAGCGGCAACCTTCGCATCTGCGGGACACTCACCCGTCCCAACACCGACCGTTTGTGTCCGGCAGTCGTACTTATCCACGGCTCCGGACCCCACACAAGAGATGAAGTAATCGGCCCACACAAGCCATTTCAATTGCTGGCCGATTACCTGAGCCGCAGAGGAATTGCCGTGCTGCGCTACGACAAGCGCGGCATTGCATATTCCGATGGTGATTATTCTGCGTCCACCTTCTACGATCTTGCCGACGATGCCGAGGCTGCGTTCAACTTTTTGCATGCACGCACCGATATCGACGTCCAACAAATTGGACTTGCCGGGCACAGCGAAGGTGGACTAATTGCCCCCATTGTGGCTAGTCGAAATTCCAACGTAGCTTTCGTCGTGCTTCTGGCAGCGCCTGCACTCAGTGCCGATGCATTGCTCAAATCGCAACTTACGACCTACGACAAAATTCGAGGACTCGACGACAGACACATCAGGCACAACTTGCGCCTTGCCCAGAAGGCAAACGACATCGTAAGAGCAGAGCCGAATAACATAATCGCCGCGCAAAAAATAGCGGACTTGCGCAGGGGTCATTTCTACGAAGAAATTCACAGGCCCTTCATGGACAGTAGAATAGAAGAGCTTACAAGCAATGGACATCGCTGCTTTCTCAATCATGACCCGCGCCCGGTTCTTTCCACACTCACATGCCCAGTGTTGGCACTGAACGGCGAAAAGGACATGCAAGTCTTTGCCGATGAAAATCTTTCATCGATCAAATCTTGTCTGTCGCGCAATAAAAACGCTCTGACGATAAAACTTGCCGGTTTAAATCACATATTCCAAATCTGCAAAACCGGTTTGCCAGACGAGTATGAATCACTGCCGGAAACTTTGGCTCCTCAAGTCTTGCAAATAATCAGCAATTGGATTGCCAAAAACACAATGTACTAGCGGCAGACACAACAATCACAAGGCCGATGGGCATTGCTCATCGGCCTTCTTTAAAGGAGACTCACTATGTCCACAACAACAACTACGGAGGCACAGCGAAGCCAACTGGCTACTGCTCTCTTTGAACAACTCATCTTCATCGTCCGACAAGAATTCCTATTTGACATTTTTTCCAGGGAGCACAATCAAACCGTCTCACTCGTGATGTTCCACAATTGGATAAAGCTTTTCAATGAGTTTATTGTCGAGCACACAGATACAATCACCAAAAGAATTAGCCTATATGAGCAATTCCTTCAAATACTTCGAGCCGGCCAAACAAAGACCGTACAGAATTACTTTGTCGCCGTCGAGCAAAATCTTCGCCGGCTACGAAAAGCCCAAGTTCTAGAATCCACCGCCGACTACGCGCTACATCTGGCTGTAGCCGCTGCCGAACTTCGGCGCATGGAATTCCATCGAGATAATTCCGGAAACCACTCTGCTCAGTACATCAACACGGTGCATTCGCTCTTTGAACTGACACTGCCGGACATGCATTCGTTCTATCGCAACGACATTACATATCTGTGTCCACCTTCGTTCGGCCAAAAGCTAGACAAGGCAACGCAAGAAAGAGTGATTACAGCCACTCAATTTATTGACGGTTTTCTGAACAATCGGGCACAGGCAGTCTATTACGAATCCACAATCAAAACCGCGCAAAGCATACTCCGCTCCTATTACGGCAAAAATGTCCAAAGTATAAAACACTTGGATGAGGCACTGTTGAAGTACTATCTTGCGCTTTCGGCTTACTGCTATCAATTGAAAGATACCGCCACTAGAGCCGATTCCCTCCAAGCTGCGGCGAATCAGATATGTTGGGCTCTCTCTCTTTCAAGCCACTACGAGGCATTGGAAAAACCTGAACCACTCACCGAGAGGATCAAATTCCTGAAGCTCTACGGCTTGATTTTGTTCGCCCAAGACAAGGAAGACGAAGCAAGAGCAACCTGGCACAAACTTTTGGAACTCTTCGCCGTACTAAAAGAAATGGCCGCCGGCAATCCAGACATTGCCCTGCCAACCGATGACGTCAAGGAAGTCGAGGCATACTTCCAGCAGCACAAAGACAATTGACTCGACGAGATATCTGCCCTGGCAGAAAGGAGACAGCCATGACCAAACAACACTGCCACGAGATCGAAGTAAAGTACAAAGTGCAAAAAGACAAAGTCGAAAAAATAATTGCTTCACTGGAAAAGCTTGGCTTTACATTCAAATCAACCACTAAAGTCATGGACAAGTGGCTTCCCATAGGCAAAGAATGGATACGCCTTCGCGAAGAAAAGAAAATCAACGGCGGAAGCAAGCACCAGATCGCCAGCAAAAAGACAATCGAAAAGGACGGCGGACTTAAAAACAAGTGCGAAGCCGAATCTGACATCAACAAGTTCACGTCATCTGTTTTGCTCAATCTCGCAAAACAAATACGAAGAGCGCTGCCCACAGTCCACAAAACACGCACGACCTTCGCCGCCACCATCAACGGTCGCAAGTACACCGCCGTAATCGACCACGTTGAAAAACTAGGCAAATTCAACGGCTACTACTTCGAATTGGAAACACTCGTCCCCTTCAAAGTGGACGACCCCACTGCCAAGTCAGATGTGAAAAAGCTAGCCTCCAAGCTGCTTTCCCTGGCATACAAAGGCGTCAAAGGTAAACCCACAAAATGCGAGTTGATGTCCTACCGCAAAATGGCTTTGGCTCAACAAGCTAAGCAGCGTCGAGCAAAACAACTAAAGCTCAAGCTAAAGCCAGCCAAACCAAAACGCGCAACTAAGGGACAACCAACTCACCACTGTCACTAACCTTCGAGATGGTGATCTCCCATTCTGCCACGTAGGGGCGCATTGCATGCGCCCTTTCCGAAGACCCGTTCACAGACATTGCAGGCAATGCCTGCAATGTCGCACAGAAACTCATAGAGGATACAAACAATGAATAGCTTGATTACAATCCTTTTGGGGCTCTTGCAAATTGCACTTATTTGCATTACCGCCACGCTCGGACTGGCTTTTGCAGAAATAGTACTCGAATACGGACCCACGACTTATCTCGTAGCCGCAACGTGTGGCTCAGTGTTATGCGCTTTGTTGACCTACTTTATAGCGTCAATGGCTATCGATGTATTTTCAATCGCAACGTGTAGCGAAGACCGCAACAAAGTCATTGCCTGTGCTGTTTCCGCAATTCTCTTTGTCGTATCCATGACTTTTCCCATCATGAGTTTTCACGGCATGAGAGCAAGAGCTGTTGATCTAATTGAAAATTCAAACTCTCTACAGCAAACCGCCCTGACATTCTTCTACAAAGTAGACGCGGATAACAACGGCACCATCACAGATCAAGAACTTGAACAAGCCATCAATACTTCTCGTCTCAGCCCAAAAGAAATCAGTATCGCCAATGACATAAAGGATCGCAAGCCGGAGGTTGGACACGTAATTGACCAGCAAACGCATGTCATGCCAGCCGGCAAAACATGCATGGTATACACAACTTACACCTACGGCATCACCAGCCAAGACCTGGATACGTACCCCTCCCGCATCAGAGACCGATACAAGCACTGGCTACGCTAATAAAAACTCGTTTCCTCATCATTTTACGTCCCTCCCGCCTGGACTAACAATCAGTGCCCAGATGCTTGCAGATGCCCCGCTTGTATGAGTGACCCAATCAGCAGGCACCTGTGCATATAGCGTCACTATCAAATCTGCTCCACATTCATCGAGGACAAATTTCATGAACAATCTCAATCAAGAATGGCTTGATCCCAAAACACATATCTGGGGCTTTCATTGCCACCAGGAATTACCGCTTTCACAACTTGGTGACGCGCTTGTAATTCAGAAATGCACAGCCACATTTTTGAAACAACATGGCGTCAAGATAGATGCCGCCGATGCTTTCAAACCAGGCTATGGACCTCACCTGCAACACATGTGGGAGTTGCGGATTGAAAGCGCCGGCACAGATGCCGTCAACCAGTTGGGACTAGCAGCGTCCTATATGGCAATCAACCGCTCCGGTTTAAATGGATACATTCATCCGCTAAGGCATGACCCAAATCTTCCAGAGGATCTCGAGACGGAAGGGAGACTCAATCAAACAGGTACTCTCTGGCTTACTGAAAAGGTGCCACAAAATCAAGACTTCTTCTTCAATCCGCCCAGGGACAAAAACAACCAAATTATCGATACACGCTCAGCGCGCGTAATGTCCAAACGCGAGAAGAACAAACTAATCTCCAAGGCAAGGAATTTGGAATTCCGCGATCCAGCTAAAGCGATAGATGGATATCACATCCATGTGGACTTTGAAGAAAAGGACCGAGAGTTCGCTCTGCAGGCATTTGAGCAATTCAAGAAATACCTATCCGCCAACAAAATAGGTCCATTCCACAGCGACACTTACCAGGCTGGCACCAACGGCCCACACGTATTGCCTGGCTGGGAAGTTAAGTTCCGCAATAACGGCGCACAAATGTTCCACAACATTGGCACAGCTATCGGCTGGTTGATGTGCAATCGTCAGAATCTGCCCGTATACATACACCCGGTAACTTGGTCCAAAGGAGGAGTTGATGAGATAGTCAAAGCGCATGCCGACTATGCCCTCTTCCTTGGTGATCTGCCACCACTTAATCTGGCATTCTTCACCGATCGCTGAATCTCAGGATCAACATCACTGACGTCGAGCACAACCCCATACGCCTGCTGATCGCGCCTGTATGAGCGACTCCATCGGCAGGCGTACGCATAGAGGAATGTCTATCACGAATACAACTTCAATGGCACAAGTCGAGCTATTCGCTGAAAATCCTTGTCGCCAGTAAAGAGTTGACAATCATAGCGAATGGCAGCGGCGGCGATTAGCGCATCCGCCGTACTGGTCGTTACGCCCTTAACCCGGCATGCGGCGCTAAGGTCAGCGGCGTATAAGTAATCATCCCTGCTTAATTCGAGCAAGGGAAACCAGGAAAGCCGCTCGATCAACTTATGCCTTTCCCTCGACGCCCTAAATCCTCTTACGACCTCAAACAAAATTACGCCGGTAAGGAAAATCGCATGTTCGCTATCAACAAGTGAGCTCAACTTGTCAGACAAACGATTAACAGGCTTGCTCTTTTCATTAAGCGCATCAAGCCAAACAGATGTATCGACAAGTACCCTCACCGTTTACGCCTCAAGGCTTTGTAATCATAGCCTTGTTCAAGATGGAGCTTGCCAAATAACTGGACAATCTCCTTACGCTTGCGACGGCTAATGTATTCCTCTAAGGCTTCATTAACCGTCTCGCGTTTTGTCTTGCGTCCACCGACGCGAAGGGCTTGCGCAAGTAGCTGTTCGTTAATATTCAGGTTAGTGGCCACAATTCTTACCTCTGTGTAATATTCTACACAATAGGCCACACATTAACAACAGTACGCCAAGTCACACACTGCCCAGCTGCTTACCGATCCCGCTTGTATGAGCGACCACATCAAACGATAAACAATTACATTTAGCGAGGACAACATCATGGCTGACACATCCGGATTTGGACATCTACCTGGTTTAAACATTGACGGCACGTTGAATCAAGACAAAGTCGATCAGCGTCTACTCGCCATGCTCTTCAGTACATGGCCACCAAATGACACGACTTTCCTTTTGCCGGCGCACGTGATTCTCCACGAAAAAGACGGCTTCGTGGATCCAACAACTCTGCGCACGATCTACAAAGGCGCTCCCAACTTAGAAGACTGGTCAGGACACGGCAATTCAGGAGAGTCGTTTGCGCTTCAGGGGATCATCAGCAGAGGGCAATTGCGATTTCTGTCGAGCCTGCCGGGCGTCAAATTCATCTGGCTTCTTAGCGATCGTACTCGCTGGACATATGGCTGGCCTGGGCTCAACTTATAACGGAGAAGTCTTGATGCATACTGAATCCCTCCTCTCCATGTACGGAGAGCCGATCCCAACTTGGATCAACAAATCAAAAATTCATTCACACCTACTGCACCTTTACGAAAAACCGAGCATTCTGACCTACGCTTACGAGTTGTTTCCGGTGCACATCACATTCAACGAAACAAACGGTTGCCTGGATGAGACATCACTCCGAGCAATTCATGAACTCGAAATATTCGAGAAATACCATAGAGGAATGGAAACCTGGACGGGCCACGGCTGGGCAGGTGAAACATTTGCACTAAGAGGTGTCGTCGACCGATCAAGCCTCAAATACATCTCAAACATCCCAGGGGTCAAATCTATTTTCAAAATACTGGAAGTAGATATCGAAGACCTTAATTCGCAACATTGGCAATAGACCAAGGAGACCCTCATGAACAGCCTATTTTCCTCACTGATCTGGCTTTCGATAGTCGCACTAATGCTCGCGTTCGCTTTTTTAATTGGATTTGCCGGGGCTGATGCAGCAGTTGAGGGAGGACCAACGATGTTTCTCGCAGGCGGATTCCTCCTTTCACTTTTGGTAGCTTACCAAAATGGATTATTCATGCGTTTGTTCTTAGACTCTGTTTTTGAAACGCTCACAACACAGCGCGCCATCGCGGTGGGATTTGGTTTGCTAAGCTTCCTTATTGCTTTCGTGCCAGTTGTGATAAATCGAGAAACCTTAAAGCGTGAAACAAAACATATCCGCGAATCGTCACTCATCGCCCAACAACATGTATTGCGGTTATTCGAGAAATTCGATTCAAATGCCGATGGCACAGTAACATCGGACGACCTAGACAAAGCCGAAACGAATACGGATCTGTCAAAAACTGATCGGTCGTTTGCATCAGCAGTAAAAAACAAACTCTCCGACCTAGGACACGAGACTGCAAGAACAACCAGTATTATCCCATGCGGGATAAGTTCATGTCCGGTGACTACTATCCACTACGGAATCACCAAAAACGATCTTGAAACCTATCCGAAAAGGATGATTGATCGTTATAGAAATTGGCAACAACCCGAATAACACTTAGGAGAAACATCATGAAACTACTGAAATTCTTAGGCGACTTCGCAATTAGAGCCGCTTTGTTTGTACTAGATGTCTGCGATTACGCAAGCATTGTCTTGCACGGCTGGTTACTGGCTGCTCGCAGACGCATGGCGCCGGCTACCGCTTAGTCGCTCACATAGTCCAAATTGAACGCACGCTTCGCACGAAGCGTGCGTTTTTGTTCAGGAGACCAACAATGATTCAAAGTTCAAAGACAACAGCAGACATG
>JAKFVJ010000499.1 GCA_021732245.1 Candidatus Obscuribacterales bacterium
GCCGAATGTCACTGTCATTGACAAACCTAAAGTTTTCACACTTGATACCGCCCATGGTGCATGTCAGATTGTCGGATTGCCCTATGTGACACGCCATCATCTGATGTCTTCAGAAGAATTTTCCTCCACGGGACAAGTTCAGATCGATAAAGCAATTGTGGAAAAAGTATCAGCAGTAATGCGTGGACTTTATGACGAGCTAGACGACAAAATTCCCACGCTCGTTACGGCGCACATGACTTTAGACAAGGCAATTGCCGGTATAGAAAAAGAATTGCTTGTCGGCTACACACAGACTTTTCCTTCGGATATTTTTGTTGATCCGCGTATTGATTTTGTCGCCTTGGGGCACGTCCACAAACATCAAGTTATTCGAGAAAATACACCGCCTATCGTTTACGCCGGCAGCCTCGATCGCATTGATTTCGGCGAAGAAAAGGAAGACAAAGGGTTTCTGCACATTGAATTAAACCGTGGCTCAAGCAAGTTTGAATTTCACTCAATTTCGCCGCGTCCATTTGTCACAGTCGACTGTGACGTAACAGACTCGGATGATCCAACAAAACAGCTTTTGCAGGCGATAAAAGAAAAGATAAAAGAGGGTTGCGTCTTGCGTGTGCGCTACAAGATAAAGCAAGAACAAACAGCAAAGTTGAATGTGCAAGAGCTGGAAGATTGCTTAAAGCAGGCAATGTCGGCGCGTCTTATTCCGGAAATAGTTTTCGGACAGCGCCTCGGACGCATGCCCGAGTTAAATGAAACATCTGTGTCCACCCCTCTTTCAGCACTTGAGTCTTATTTGGATCAAGTTGCTCCCGAGAGGAAAGAAAAGCTCCTGGAGCGCGCTAAACAGCTCTTGGATGACTAGAATTTCATGCCACAGCCTGTAACAAGCCGCCCCTTGTAAACTCATTTGGGTTAGACTGACGGCACGTATTACTAAATAACTTTAGTAATCGCTAAAACTTTGCGGGGAAAACACAATGTTCAACTGGAAAAAGCAATACAAGAATTTGTCACTCATCGCTCTGGCAGCCATTTCATGCGCCACGATGACGACCGCATGCTCCTCCAATAAGGAAACGGCTGCAGTCCCAACGCCTCAAGGCACAATTGCCCTTGATGCAGTGCGTGTAGGCATGCCTGAAACAACTTTCAAAGATGCAATCTTGACCTTCGTACAAGATCCAAACGGCAGCGTAGCCGGCAAGGTTCAATACCTGAGCCGCGGTCGCGATGCCAATGGCGGTCAGTACATGGTTCAGTGCAAAGACGGCAGATGCTTTGGTCTTCTTGTTTATCAACAAGAACAACCACTGAGCAAAGAGCAGGCTCTTGCCACATTGGAAAAGCTTTTCCCAACAGATAAGCCAACCCAATCCAAAGTGGACGACCAACAAATCAAAGCAGGCAATGTAGGCACACCAACAGAAACCATCTTCTTCGGTGACGACTATAAAGGTGAATTAATTTACACTGACAAGTCTGCTTCCAAAGTCAAGATCATCGCCGCCTGGGCACAAAAGCTGCCTAGCTAAGAAGCTGTTGATTCTTCCTCCCAAAGAGGCTGTAGCGTGTTATCATCTTGTGAACCCGGCTGGGACGCAAATGATTCTGCCGACAGCCTCTTTGAACTTCTAAGGGACCCGCGCTGGTTAACATGTCTGTTCAACTCGGCCAACCGAAAACAGTAGAGACTACACGTGAGTCACGTGGGGCTTCAAGCTACTACAACCTGACGCCCAAAGCAGGTATGCGCGGGCTCTGGCAGTTGCGCCCACTTATTGAACTTATGGTTCGCCGTGATCTGCAAGGAAGATTTCGCGGCTCTGTAATGGGCACATTCTGGTCGGTTATCAATCCGCTTGGGCACATGCTGCTTTATACATTCGTGTTTTCCATCGTGCTCAAAGTAAGATTGGGCACTGATACATCAACAGGCAGCTTTGCCATGTTCCTGATGGCTGGACTGTTGCCTTGGCAGTCGCTATCTGAATCATGCTTGCGCGCCACCACAACAATTTTGGAAAATCCCAACCTCGTTAAACGAGTTGTTTTCCCATTAGAAATTTTGCCTCTGGTATCAGTGCTTTCATCAATGGTTACTGAAGTTATCGCACTAACCGTACTGACAGTAATTGCCAGCATTTCAATGCACACTGTTCATTGGACACTCGTGTTTATTCCACTGCTTCTACTTTCACAGTTCTTGTTTGTCGGCGGAATTGCCTGGTTGCTTTCCAGCATGGGCGTATTCTTGCAAGACATCCGTCACGCGATTTCGCTTTTCCTGTCTGTGTGGATGTATTCAACACCTATTGTTTATCCGGCATCGCAACTTCCTGAATCATTGAAATTCCTCTTGTGGATAAATCCCATGGCAGGACTTATCGGTGACTTCCGCCGCTGCATGCTTGAAGGATTGCCACCGGATTGGAACTGTTATTTCTCCTATACAGCAATCGGCTTAGTCCTCTGGTTTGCCGGTTATTACTTCTTCTACAAAATCAAGAAATCCTTCGCGGATGTTATGTAGGTTCCTAAGACATGATCGCAGTTGAACTAAAAGGAATATCAAAGCATTACTCGATCTACGATCGTCCAGTTGATCGTTTGAAGGAAATCCTTTGGCGTAATACGCGTTGCTTCCATAAAGAATTCTGGGCGCTCAAAGATATCGACCTCACATTCGAATTCGGTACAACCACAGCACTTCTTGGACCTAATGGTTCCGGCAAATCAACAATGCTGCAGATTATTGCCAATGTGCTGCAACCGACAGATGGTACCGTCACCATCAACGGTCGCCTGACAGCGATTTTGGAACTGGGAGCAGGTTTCCAGCCTGACTATACAGGTCGTGAAAACGTACTTTTAAACGGCATGATCTTAGGCATTCCAAAAGAGGAAATGCTGAAGAAGATGGAAGAAATCGCCGACTTTGCCGAGATTGGTGATTTCTTCGATCAGCCGGTCAAAACATATTCAAGCGGCATGACTGTTCGTTTGGCATTCGCCTCAGCGATAAGCGTTGATCCGCAAGTACTGCTCGTCGATGAAGCACTTGCTGTCGGCGACCACCGCTTCCAGCAAAAGTGCGTCAGCAAAATTGAACAAATGCAACAAGCGGGAAAGACAATTATCTTTGTCTCTCACGATATCCCGGCAGTTGAACGCTTCTGCGACAAAGCAGTATTGCTCAACGGCGGGCAAATAGTGGCAGCGGGAAATTCCACCGATGTGATACCACAGTTCAAACAAATGATGGAAGAGGGGACAGTCGCTCCGAAGATTATCTCGCAAGCAACCGCCTCCTAAACATTTATGACAACAACAACCAACCCAGTTAAAAAGTCGCAAGACAAACAATCACGCCTGCCGTTTATCAACGATGGGCTAATTGCCTTGGTTGCATTTCTATTGTTGGAATTTCTATGTTTCGGGCTCATCCTAAATAGAATCGGTTTCTATATGGACGACTGGAGCATGTACTCCAATTTGCACTTTGGTCCGAAGCCCTGGTGGGACTTGACCTTGGAGTGCTTGAAAGATCCCAAAGTGATAATTAGACCCCTGGAAGGTCCATATTTCGCGGCGCTCTTTACTTGGTTTGGCGGCAGCCCCTTCGGACATCACCTGGTAAATGCCTTATTTGAAGCGTTTGGTGCGTGGTTCCTTTATTTAGGACTGGCTAGAGTTTCACACAACAAGAGACTGTCATTTTTGGCTTCGGCGCTATTTCTCATGTATCCGAATCATGACGCAACTCATTATTGGATAACAGCGAGTTCGGCCACTGTTAGCTTGACGCTCTACACATTATCCTTTTGGCAAGCAGTGAAAGGCTTCCAAGAAAAGCGTATCGGACTTGTCTTCGTCTCCGCATTTTCGTTCTTGTTGAGCGTATTCTATTACGAGTCCTTCTTACCGCTTTTCCCATTTACCTTCGTTTGTTGTCTCTTCATTGCTCTGGAAGGACATGCCCAGAAGGCAAAAGCCGCTTTGCAAACAGCCTTGTATTTTTCTCCATATGTAGTAATCACCGTAATCACCTGGTGGTACAGACGCGTTTACTTGCCCAAAGTCCTTCCTGAATCCTGGACACCGGCTGCTGGTTTTGATATCAACCACATCATTACCGTCTACAAAGAAGGTTTCAACGACAACCTTTTAGCACCAGCAGCATTGTTCTTCGTTGAACAAGCAAATAAGGCGCTTGCTACAGGTATCGCCCCGATTGAATGGTTGTTCTTTGCAATAGCTGCAATTGCTGTGGCGGCAACACCATTTTTATTGGTAAAGTCAGAATCAGAAATTACGCCGGCAACCTTTGCCAAATTATTGACGGCCGGATTCGTAACTATCCTTTCCTCGTATTCTATTTACGGACTAGCACTTACCTATGTGCCGCGTCTCGACACAATTATCAATCGCATCAATGCCGGAGCATCGATAGGTTCGGCAATCATAATTGCTTGCGCAATTTTCTTTATCGCGCAAGCAATTAACAAGCGCGCAACTGTAATTCCGGTTTTACTTTGCACATTACTTGTTGGTCTATTTATTCTCTCCAACTGGGGTTTGTCCAAGCCGTGGATAGCTTCTTGGGGTGTGCAAAAACATATTCGCACCATAATTGAAAACAACCGAACCAAGTTCAAATCAGGCGATTCAATAGTGCTCGCCAACGCGCCTCGTTACGTCATGTGGGCGCCGTTATTCGACGGCGTCTGGGATTTCCAAACAATGGTACGCTGGTGCCTCGACAACAAAAACATCAATGCCGGAGTTGTCTCCGAGCGAATTGTCCTCTCAAAGGATGACGCTCGTGACGTATCTCGCGGTTACCTCTGCGGCACCTACCCCTATAAAACCATGCATCTTTTGACCCCAGGTCCTGAGACCTGGTACGAGGTGCCGAACGGCGAAACCTTCATTTCCATCATCGAAAAAAACGGCATGGCATTCGGCTTGGACAAGTCTATGCCCGCCCAATGGCGCGCCCAGCTTGGCATTCAGAAATAATCTAGCCGGCGGTTTTAATAGTACGTTTTTCGGGTAAGTGCTATTCAGGTGGCTGGAGGCAATGCTATGACGACACCGCACACTTTTGATGGGGCTATGCAAAAAACAAAGGCCGGCGACGTAATCACAAACGCCGTTGAGCATGCTGTTGTACACGCACTTCTTCAAGAATTTATGGGTGGAGGCAAAGTCGCTTTTGAGCTGGAGAAGCTGATTGATGATCAGCTGCTAACGCCTCAGCTAAATGACTCGCTAAATGCCTGCAAAGCTGTCGAAAGCGTAAGCAACGATCCAGCCGCAAGCCAGGATTTCCTTGAGGCGACTGTCGGCAAAAGCAAAATTCCGCAAGACTTCAGCACTTATGATCAGAAGCAACGCGCGGATTGCATGATTGCTCTGCTTGAAGCCAACAATACAAATCTAGACAGCCAAGAAATGAGTTCTCTTGTCGACGCAACATCAAAAGGCGGCGCACCGAAGATTCAGCAAATTTGCCAGGATATGAAAAAGAATCATCCTGTAGCCTGAGATCACAATTGGTTCAGATCAGTAACGACGATTCTGCTCCCAATTCCAAGCGGTTTCAATAGTCTTTCTTAGATCATATTTCGGTTGCCAGCCAAGCAACTCTTTCGCTTTGCTGCAATTAGCGACAAGCTTAGCGACATCACCGGGTCTGCGCTTGGAGTACTTTACCTTAATATCTCTGCCGGTTACTTCTTTGCTCAAATCAATTACTCGTTTTACTGAGGCACCATCAGCGGTGCCAAGATTAATTGCTTCAGAATAAGTTTTCACATTCAACAAATCCAAAGCGCGAATATGCGCATCGGCTAAATCATTGACGTGCACATAATCACGAATGCATGTGCCGTCATCTGTTTCATAATCATCGCCAAATACTTCCAAATGATCGATTTCGCCTTTAGCCGCTTTCAAAACACGTGGTATCAAATGCGTTTCCGGCTCGTGACTCTCACCAATTAGCCCTGATTCGTCAGCACCTGCTGCATTGAAATACCTGAGACATACTGTCGACCAGTTTTTGGTTCTGCCGTAAGACCAGAGTGCCTGTTCGATTAAGTACTTGGTCAAACCATAGACACTGACGGGGTTTTGTGGGTGCAACTCATCCAAAGGCGCATATTGGGGATCACCATAAGTGGCACAGCTGGAGGAAAAGACAAGTTTCTTAACTCCCAGAGCATCCATCACCTTAAATAATTTGAGACTGCCGGCAACGTTGTTTTCGAAGTATCGCGAGGGCTCAGCCTCTGAATCGCCAACGTAACAGAAGCCGGCAAAGTGCATGACCGAATCCACGTAATAGCGCTCCATAGCGTCAGCCACAGTCCGCTCATCTGCGATGTCAGCCTCAATGAGGTGAATTCGCTTAGTCAATTCATCACCAAGTGAATGCAACGCTCGGCGATGTCCCTCAATCAAGTTGTCAACAACGACTACTTCCGAGCCCGGCTTGGACAAGTACTCCTTGACAAAGTGGCTACCAATATAGCCAGCGCCACCGGTTACTAATAGCATTACGTACCATCCCAACAGGGGTTTGAAGAGTATCAATAACTAGTTTAGCTAAGCTGCTTTAGAGCGAACGACAACATCTGCGAATTACTCGATGAGTCTTTGCTAAGAAAGCCTCAAAGGCTCGCCAGATGCAGCTCCAGATAAAAATATTCCTTTGACCGGGCTTGTCATTCCCTGCTATCTTTTTCAGGTGGTGAAAGCTCATTCCAGGAGTGACCAGTGTCTACAGTCAAAGAAATGCCCAACAGCGTGCGCGAGGGGAATCTCACTATTTCCACTCTGCCAATAGTTGAGCCGGAAGCACCACCATCAAGTATTTTGAGAAAGCTCTGTCTTTTTCTCTCAAACGCTATTCTGCAATTTCCTTTGATGTTTGAATTGCAGCAAAAAGCCTTAGATCAACCAACACTTCTGCGTGCTGAGGTTGAACAAGAATTACAACCATTAGGTGACGACTTCATGGTCATCGATTACGGCTGTGGTTCAGGAACTTACACAGGGCTTTTCAATTCAAAAAATTATCTGGGCATTGACTGCAATTTGCCAATGCTGGAAAGAGCAGCGGCAAAACATCCGCAACATTCTTTTGTACAAGCAAGCGACCTCACAGGCATCAAGTCCAAAATTGGCTCTGTTGGACAAATTCTTTTGGTCGGTGTAATTCACCATTTGCCCGAAGAGCTACTTGTATCAATCTTGCAAAGCCTGCCAAAAGGCGAGCCAATCAAAATGCTGGCTATCGATACGCTCAAATGTACATATGGTCCTGGCTGGTTTGTTCAGTTATTTGAGCGCGGTGAATTCTTGCGCACGGAAATTGACCACAAGCGCTTATTAGATCGCGTGTCGACAGAAACATCGTACAAGAAAGTGCCGTATGGTCGCTTCTTTGAACTCGCCGTCTACCGCGGTGTAATTCGCCAAGATATTAAGTAACGGTTCTGTGCTTAATTGAAGCATCGCAAGGGTGCATTGCTTAACTGCCGCTCCGTAGGGGCGCATTGCATGCGCCCGTTCTAAAATATTGCGTTTACCTTGCCCGAGAAGGTCTTGCGATAATTTGCTGTGAAGTTAACAGACAAGTCCTTCAGTAGCGTTTGTCCGTAGGAGCCGACAACTCCATATTCCGACACTTGCTCCCAGGGTCCTGGGTAAATTCCTAAATGCAATTTTGTAATTGCACCTTGCATGGCAGCTATTGGAATTTCTTCGACAATTGCAAAGTCTTGCCAATCCGTTGTTGCACCGATACTAGCCGGAGCATGTGGCAGAACCATGGTGAAGGCATTGTTTTTGCCACCAACAGCTACAGGCAAAAGACTAAAGAGAGATTTCTTGGTATGAGACCTCATCTTGCCTCTGATATTTACAACAAGATGACTACCTTGAGTTACGTGCTGCGGCACGCTGACCTCAACTGTGTTTTTAGCCACACATTGAAATTGTGCCTTGCTTATACCAATAACATTGGCGCCCTCGCCTGGTACTCGCAATAAAGGATCAAAGTCTGCCGAGCGCAAGTCTTTAGTATAGGATGCTCCTCTGCCGGCATCACCGCCGGTTGCACTCGGATTGAATAAAGCAGCTAAGTAAATGTGATACTCACCTGTTTGTTTGCCTTCTACCGGTGATAAATCATCATAGTTACCAAAACCACCAGCTTCCAAACTAGATACGGAAGGTACGAAACGCTTGCTTATCGGTTGTTGCAACCTGCCATCTAGAAGTTCGCCATCATTGCAGAACAATCCGGCACTGAAACGATCCAAGTCTTTTGGAAATTGCCCTTCATGCCCGCGTGAATATTCGCCGTAAACAGTCAAAGGCTCCTTATCGGCCGAGACAACAATTACGTTGCCGCCCGATAGATGCAGGCAAGATACAGGAACAGACACCGCATACCATTGCTTCCAGTCGTCGAATTTAAATCCCATGGTGCCGGCATATTTGCGCATGGTGTCCAACACCCAATAGGACTGCGGTCGAAACTGTTGAATAATTACAGGCTTATCGGACAGGACTTGACCGTTGACAGTCACCTTAGCGCCGGAGGTTGAACTATCGCCGTCAATTAAAACAAGGGCACCACCCAAAGGCTGTTTCAAGGATCTCAATTGCGCATTGTCGAGATCAAGAGTGCGGCAAGCAGACTGACCGGGCTGAAGGCGGCACGACCAGGTTAATGGCTTTGTGTCAAAAGCAAAGCCGGCCAGAACCGCACCGGAGACAATACAAATAAGCACAGTAAGCAAAATTACAGTTGCGTGTTTTTTCTTCGGTGTCAGAGACGCCGTGAGGCTGAATCCAGCAAGAATCAGCCAACAAGCTGCAAGCCAGGTAACAAACAACTCAAGTGAATGAGCTGTACTTGCATCACAACCAAAAGCAACCAGACGCGACACGTAGTCATTGCTAATCAGATAACAAAACGCAATTGCCGGAATTGTCAGTTTGAAAATTGCCTGCGGTAATTTCTTCATTCTCACAAGCGCATGGGCGAAATAAACGGCCAGCAAAACCATAAACGGCATTGCCGTAAAACCATAACGATTGATAGTTTCAAAAGGCAAATAAATCAAATGCGCTGAGACTATAGCTAAGCTTGCATAACCGACAAAATTGATTGTTCTATTTATGGGTTTAGGTGCCGTTAAAAGAACAAAAGCGCCACCCAAGGACAACAGACAGAACAGCCAATGCCAGCCTCTTTGCACATCCATGGACAAGCCCAAAGGATGCTGGCGGAAATCATTCCAAGGCCAAGACCAAATCCGAGTTACTTTACGCAGAGCCAGATTCAACGACTCCTGAGGGCGCGTTGTCCAAACCCCGGAAATAGCAGCCATCGGCGATGCTTCATGAGCAAATATCTCTGTCAAAGGGGCGCTTGGTTGAGCAGACCAACCATCGACTTCAACATCGCAGCCCTTCGCCGTGTTGTAGGAAGGAACCCGTTGCGGCAATAGTTGAAACTCACCGTTGACGACTTTAGTCGTGACGAGCCAGGGAACAAACGCAGCAACTATACCGGCAACCACAAGCGTCGGTAATACAACACGCTTTTTCCAGTTGCAAGCAAACCAGGCAATTAAGTGCGCCAAACCCCAGATAGGTACAAGCACCGGCTTGAGAAGAAGTAAAAGTCCATCGACCATGCCTAAAAACACTGCCGTCATTCGGGCTGGTTTGTCTTCTTTGATGAATTTATCAAGCAACCAAATGCCGGCAAGCAATAAAGTAACAGCAGGTGTTTCAGTAAGAAAGCGGCTCGAAGCCACAATGGCGGCCGGATAGAGAGCCCAGCTTAGACCCGCGATCAATCCCCAATTAGCACTATTGAGCCAACGCTTGGCCAAAAGACAAACAAGCAACGAACTTGTCGCATGCATAAGGCTAAGAACAACAATAAGAACGCGCCAGTCGGTTGGTTGCGGCACTTTGCCGATGGCGGCAAAAACAATTGCAGCAGTCGTCGGCAATACCGGTCCGTCCAAAATGAGATACTCACCAAACCATTTTTGCGAACTGACCAAATTACTCAGCGCTGCAAACATATCACCTTTTGCCAAAGATTCCTGCCACCAGAGGACCATAAGGCGAGCAGACTCAAGGTAATGCCTGGAATCAAATATCAGAACAATCTTCGACTCAGCGCTGAAGAGATTGTTTACCAAAGAGACAGCAAATGCCACCAGAAAACAAAGAGCAGGCAGAACCATCGGCAAAAGCCATGTTTGACTTCTTAGCCGGGAAACAACAGGAGTTGCGCTACTAGATGTAGCTATCTCGCTTACTTCCAACTTTTCTAATTGCTCTTGTACAACCATCTTCAGATTCCTAATAGATTCCCATCCAGTGCTTATTCAATGTTGGTTTAGTCACCGAACTAACTGCCAATTTCAAATTACGCAAGAGAAGCTTGCCGTTCGCCACATATTGCGGCGGAATATACATCTGCAGGCAGAGTTTACCGATGCCACCTTCGACCGCCTCTGACGGCAATATTTCACGCACCTTGAGCGGCGCCCAAGCCTTGTTTACATAAAGCACTTTTGGCGTTCCAGGCAAGATAATCGGCGCTTTCTTGTCAATCGCTTCAGCGATGAGTACGGCTGTTGCCGGACAAGCTGTGCCTTCAGTCATGATGTCACCTGTCAAATCAACTTGAATATGGCTTGAATTCGAAACCGTCTTCGGAATGTCCAAACTTAGTTCCTTCATTCCACCAGCATCGAGATCATTAGCTCCAATTGCCAATTGATCTACGTACATATCCGCTACATGAGTCTTTTTAGTCAAATGATCGGCGGCAGTATCAAGACAGCGTCCAAGCGCAATGAATAAGCGATAGTCGCCAACCTGTACGCCGGACGAAGGTGACAAATCGTCGACTTTACCCACGCCGTATTTTGTAAGAGTGTTACGACTTCTAACTTCCGCACGAGCGAAAGGCGAAACAATTCGTCCCTCTAGACTGTCGACTGAATTCCATAATTTACCGTGGCTGAAAACTTCAAATGACGGCAAATAGCTTCTTTCGCCGGCTATTGGCGGATAGTCACCATAAAGTGTCGCTTGCTGTCCGACAGCCGGCTTTATGGTCACGGTATTTTTACCATCAAGATTGAGCCATTCGACAGGCACCGGTACTGCTCGCCATTGACGCAGTCGTTCGGGCTTAATACCAAAAGTCACTGCTTGCAATTGAATTACATTTATCAATTGGTACTTTCTTGGGTAAAACTGATAGAGCGACTCGAGCTTCTCGGTCACTTTGTGTCCATTGACGGCAATCTGAGCTGAAGAAAGATTAGTATCACCATCAACAAGAACAAGTGCCCAAGCCGGCTTTGTCTTCGGTTGATTGGCCAGCCACAGTTCTCTCGTTGCCACCATACCGTCTTTCAAAACGGTTTTCCATTCACGCACAGCGGCGCGATGGAATTGCTGGCTAAATAAAACAACACCGGAAATTGCAATAAATGCCGTCAGACAAACGGCCAAACGAATCCGTGCCGGTTTTTCCGGCACCATCCGATGCGTAATTCGCCACAATAGCCAAAAAGTCCAACCAATAATTAGCCAACGACCAATAAGTCCCAACCAAAGAGCGTTACTTATATCGCCAGTGAGCATCATAGTGTAGGCAATCACATCTGCATCAATTGATATAAGAACCATCAACAGAGAAACGCCTAGTATTGCTACTTCTTTCCACATGGTTTGTCTGGCAAACAGGCCATGCAAGAAGTAAACAGCCAAAATCATCACGAAAGGCATGGCTGTAAACCCATAGCGTGGAATTGCTTCAAAAGCCAAGTAAGCGAGATGCCCTAAAATCACCAAGCTGCACGCCTCGCCCACAAACAGATTCTGCTTATCGACCTTCGTGCCGATTCTTGATTGCGCCTTAATGCCGGCACAAACGGCAAGGAATCCTAAAAGAGCAAAAAGCCAGATCAGGCGGTGAGCTAGCGCCTGTATGGTTGCCGGCACTCCAAATACTTTTGTGCGATAGTCATTCCAGGGCAACGAAAACAATCTAGTTGCCTTACGTACGCACAAGCTAGCCAATTCAGCGGGTTTTGCCGAAGCAATGGCAGAATAAATATTGAGGACGCCGTCAGCTTCCGTGTACATGTTGCAAGTAATGGTGTACGGAAAACCTCCAACACCATCGGCTTCAATATCACAACCTTTGACGACATTTAAAACGGGCAAACGTTGTGGGGTCAAGTAAACCTGACCGACGCAAGTCTTGGTGAATATCATCCAGGGGAGAACAGACAACACCGTACCTAATCCAATAGCCAATAACGCAAGGATGCGCTTGCGATTACCTTGGAGCTTGAATACGCCCAACAAATCAACAACAGCGCAAGAAGGAAATAAAGCCGGCTTGGTTAAAAGTACCAACCCACTAACAAAGCCCGCTCCAATAGTTGCACCAATTTGCTTGGCCGCATGATTTCCGGTAATTAGCCGGCAAAGTAAATAGACCTGCAAAAGCATGAGCACAATATTTGTTGTCTCGGACATTAGTGTGCGCGTAGCCAAGATAGCCGCAGGGTAAAGCCCCCAGGAAAGTCCAGCCACAAAAGACCATCTTTTGCTGCCGACAAGCTCGTAAGCAAGCATTGCCACCAACGCGGCAGCTAAGCCCTGAAGAGCACATTGCAAACCGGAAAAGAGCCACCAGTCATTGGCACCAGGCATTTGACCAAAGCACAAGAAAGTAAAGCTGGCAATAATCGGCAATACCGGACCATCAAGCATGATGTATTCAATTATCTTGTTCAGGTTACAAGTTGTCGAAGCACCAGTTAAGCCATGAAAGAAGAGCACGAGCTGCCTGCATGTCTCCATATAGTGCCCGGAATCATAGAGTTGTTCAATAGCTGTGCGCTGTCCTATATTTCCTGTTATCCAGCAAACGACAGCAGTTATTAGGAAACATGCCAGAGGGGCAATAGCCGCAGATGGAAAGAAATACTTCTTTTGAGCCTCTAATTGCTTCAGCTTGTTTACGTTAGCTTGTGCTTTAACTTCTGCCATCGTTACCTCTTAGTGACTCCTCGGTTTCTGGCGGCGGAGTAACCAGTTTGTGTTTTTCCGGGTCGATAAATGGTTTGTCCGGCACAACGCGCTTAAGAATCAAAATAGATCGGTTGCAGAAAGTCAGCCCGCTAAAGTAATCCTTGCGATTGATTTCCAAATAGCCCGGCACAGGCGAGAAACTAACTATGTATTGATCACCATCCACGCGCCACCAACGCCAGTAATCGCGCATCGACTTGCGCAAATCATTGCGCCAGGTTTGTAAGGCAAGGTCAGGGTTGTATGAAAATACATATTCCGGACCACCATCAATTTGCTTGGGGTTTATGCCTTGCGCTTCCAATTCAGCAATACCCTGCCAGCGCGCGCGGTTCCAACTCATGTAGTCTTGGGTCGCCAGCGTTGAATAAAGGGCAATTACAGCCAAAAGCAAGCAAGAAACAATCCCTGGCCTGCCCACTTTCCAAAAGCGGCTGATCATTGCCAGGGCAATAAGAGAAGGAGCAAAAGCAATTAAGTAATGCCTGTCGGCATCCATAATTATCGTCTCCATGCTCACACAACCCAGCGATAACAGTGCTGCCACAACGGCAAATGAAACCAGCATCGCACGCTTGCGCGCAAAAGAATTGTTTTTCGCCTTTCTAATTAAAACAATTGCCCGCTCGAATCCGGAAGCAATGATTGTCAGAAATAGAAAAGCAAAAATACCGGATAAGTGCGTCAGCCAAATGCGCGGCGACTTGGAAAGAGCTGGAAGGTTAATACCCATCAAATTGTGGGCGCCTACTTCGGGCACGCGTAAAACATTCATACTGAAAGGCATGAGCCTTCCATCGGCAGCCACCAATTTTGTCAGCGTAGTGGCCATTGCTGCAGCGCTTAATGCAGTCCAGGCTGCAAATAATGTCATGCGCTGTTGGGCAAAAGCGAAAAGCTTCGGCACAAAGAGAACTAATAGAGGCAAACAAAAGATAGCGAAATAGCAAGATATTTGCCCAAGCGCCACCGTCATTGAAAAAATCCACTTTGCCGGTGAATGCAGCAAATCGCTCACAAATTTCAAATGTGCCTGCTTGAAAGTAGTGTATTCAGCACATTTAGTAGCACCATGTTCCAACACGGACTCAAGACCAACTGTCCAAGCTACAGGCAACACAATTAAGAGCAAGAATAAAAGAATTGTCTTTCCGACGTTTCCTTTGCGCAGCGATAAACCAATAATGACTAAATTTGCCACTACATATAAAAGAGCGCCTTGTCTTACACCTGCTGCGGCAACAAGCATGACTGAAGAAAGCAAATAATTAAGAGACGAATCCCGGCGAATACCACGGAATAGAAAAAGCAAATATAGATTAGTAAAGGCAAACGACGGAATGTCGCTCATGAAGGAGAAACACAAATTGACAATTAACGGATTGGACGCAAATAGAAAGGTAGCAAACCCGGCGATGCTCCGTTTAACTTGAACTTCTCTAAGAGCCAAATAGAGAGCCGCTACAGCGACAATGCCGAGAATTGCCGTAGACCAGTGCAAGACCGTGTAGGAAAAACCAAAAAGCTTACACGCCAGCGCACCTATTCCCACATGGACAAAGGCTGTGGAAAAACTTGTGGGCATTTCAATTTTTCCGTGTTCAATAAGCGAGCGAACACCATAACCATATACCCAATCATCATTCAGTGAGAAATTGCCGTTAGGTGAAATGACCAAAAGATTCAAAGCTAAATAAGCGGCGATAACAGCCACCCAGGAAAGCACGCTTACTTTCAACGGTACTTTGACAGTCACATTTGCAGTTCTATTTACAGCAGTAACTTGCACCTACCTGACCTCACAGATGAAACGTTTGCCAACGGTCGCCATTAACAACAGAAATACAGTTGCAGCTATTGCCAAAAGGATTCCCAGAATAAAAGAAAACGGTTGATATACGAATTTAACGACATGCTCTCCGGAAGGAACAACAACACCGCGGAAGAGATAATTTGCTCTCAGGACTTCTGCTTCTTTCCCATCAAGAAAAGCTTTCCAGCCTGGGTAGTACGTATCAGTAAGTACAAGAATGCCGCCGTGATCCGAACCTGTCTTTATGGTCACGGAATTTACGTTGTCCCTTTTAACCTCTGTCCTATCCTCAACACCGGCAGCACCCACAAAGGATAGCTGTGGGGACGGCGATTCCAACACCACCTTGTGATTGTAGTCAAATCCCGCATCGGAAATTAGATCAAGGGCTTTCTGAGACGAATCAGCAAGCACGTAGTCATGCACAATGTAGGCTTTCGGCAAGGCCGTCGCATTCTCGTAGAGTTTGAACGACGGATTTTCCTTAACCACATGAAGTGACTGGCGATTTTCCATCTGCAAAGGCAATTGCGTAAGAACGTATTTGACAGATGCCATATCAACCAAGTGATTCAATGACGAACCAAATACTTCCGTAAACATCTCAAGCTTTGCGCCTGCCGCCTTAGCAAACTGCAAGTAGCGCTTTGGGAAAAGCACATTGAAGTCGCGCAGATCAGCAATGCCATAGACAGTGTTGGTGTTGGCACGCAGCAAATGCGGTCCGATACTTATCATTCTGGCGTTCTGGGCTTTCAAGTAAGCCAAAGGCTCAACTTGAGGATAGTTGAATTTATTTTCGATAGGCAAAGATGTTCTAGCT
>JAKFVJ010000497.1 GCA_021732245.1 Candidatus Obscuribacterales bacterium
CTTAATAAAGAGGGATTTTGTAATGCCCGAACGTATGCGTAAGCCGGCCGAAGAGCCGGAAGCTGGGTTGGATTTGGAGGGTATGGATCAGTTTTTCGATCAGGGACAGCCTTCCAGAGCATCCCGGATTGTTGATGCCACCGTTGATGGTGTTCACGTCATGGAAGCAGTTTTGGAAAAACTCACCGGTCAATTGACCGACTTAGTTGGATTGAGCGTTGACCAAAGAGTTGAAACCGCAAAAATTACTAACCAATTGATCGATAATCAACGTCAATTGATCGCCACGCAGCAAATTCTTATTCGTTTGATGGAGAAATCCATTGAACTAACAAGGCACATAACAGCCATCGAAGAAAAGCTGCCGGTTGTCTTCACGTTGCCTAAGCTCGTTGAAGATTTGCGCGCTAAAGTCGCCCACCTGGAAGGCGTTGAAATCGAATAGATTTCGCCAAGCTCTTGAGAAGCAACTATTAAAAAAATGTGGTAATCCCCACTCTGTGCGGGTTTTACTATTTACTTATGAGGTTCCGGTAGTAAAATCTACCGAACAGTTGTCAGTTGCCTTCGGGGATTCTGCATGAGCGATTTTCATGACATTGGCGATCATTATGATCTCGGCGGTAGCCATCACGACGCCGGAGCTCACCATTTAAGCGGCCATTACGGCGCTCATCAAGGCGGAACCGGGCAAAGTGGTCAAGGGATAATGGGCGTTCTCAACCATTTCCTCGGCAACGATACCCACCAGCATGAGGGTGGCGAAAACCACAGCCACCATAATCATGCGGGGTCAACCAATCCGGCCCACGTGCAGACAACAGACACTATGGTCGGCTCTAAGTGGGGACAGTTTTTTACAGGCTTGCCTGTTACACCCTCAATGCTCTTTGCAACCCTCTTCGGCGGTATGGTTCTCTGGCTAGGGGTCGTCTATTTCCTCAGCCACAACACCACCGACAAGGTAGTCAAAACCCAAGGCACTCAGGCTGACCAAGTACTTTTAGCCGGTATGCGCAATGCCATGCCTGTACCGCAACGTCAGAACTACGCTCAATACTCACCGGCAGGTGCCTCTGCTGTGACCACTGCGCCAGTCCCAGACAACACGATGATAAGTGCGCTGCCTGGAGCCATCGAAGCCAGACCTTTGAGCCAGGCTCCCGTGATGGCTCAAGCCGCTCCAGTGCCTTACACCATCAACCCGACCTACCAGAACTACCAAGAAGTACGCTCTTATAGCGTCCACGTGCAATCGCCTGACGGCACACGCCTCAAGACAATTGTCAATCGGTAGTAACGCTCCGGTCTCACGTCCGTTCGACCTTCGCTAGCCATCCAGCAATAGAGGCTCGCTTCATCCGACGACACATCTAGTGTCGTCTCCTTGCATTGCTCCTCGCAACGCTTTGCTCAGCTTCTCGTGACAAATATTAAGTTATTACATTGATAAAAGAAGTTTCTCTTTTAGGCGTTATCCAATAGTAGGATCGACAAGAAATCGGTACCTGCGTGCATTTACAATTGCGGGTAAACACTTGAAAAGCCAGACATGAGGGCTGCAAGTGTATTAAAATAGCCGATTGAGTAATCTAGCCCCTAGGGAGTCTCGTGGTTCAGCAAATGGATGTTTACGACGTAACGATTATTGGTGGCGGACCGACAGGTCTATTCGCTACATTTTATGCAGGACTCAGAGGTCTGAAGACCAAAACCATTGATGTCCTTTCCGAATTAGGCGGACAGCTTACTGCTCTGTATCCAGAGAAGTACGTTTACGACGTAGCTGGACACCCGAAGATTTTGGCCAAGGACCTAGCTAAGAACCTTGCCGTTCAAGCAGGACTCTTCAAGCCATCAATAGCATTAGGCGAGAAGGTTATTGGTTTTGAACGCATTGACGGCAATATTCTCAAGCTAAAAACAGACAACGGACAGGAACACTTCACCAAGACAGTTTTGCTTGCTCTGGGTGCAGGAGCTTGCGTACCGAAGAAGCTGGATATCGATTACGACCACAGCTTGGAAGGCAGCGCGGTTTATTACGCCGTTAAGAACAAAGAAAAATTCCGTGGCAAAAATGTTTTGATTATCGGTGGTGGAGACTCTGCCGTTGATTGGGCAAACGAATTTTCTCAATTGGCAAACAAGGTGACTTTGATTCACAGACGTGATCAATTCCGCGCCGTGCAAACATCAGTAGAAGAAATGTACCGCAACAAAGTGGAAGTAAGAACTTTCCATGAAATGAAGCAAATAGTTTGCAATGGCAAACAGACTCTCGAAAAAGCCGTGTTGTTCGACAATCGCACAGGCAAAGAAGAGACAATTGATTGCGATGCCATCATCGTTAACATCGGTTTCGTTATCAACCTGGACTTCCTGAAGAGCTGGGGCATGATCATGGAAGGCAACGCCATCATCGTCAACGAGAAGATGGAAACAAACATTGCCGGCGTCTACGCTGCTGGTGATATTTGTGCGCACACAGCCAAGTTGAAACTAATTGCCACAGGCGCTGCTGAAGCTGCCACCGGCATCAACTTCGCTTGCACATACATCAACCCGACAGCCAAAGCCTTCCCCGGACACAGCTCCAATCTCAACTTGAGCATCTAGATCGTGTAGCGTCATCCTGAGGAGCAATGCGACGAAGGATCTCACGACTTAAATTGCGAGACTCTTCGCTACGCTCAGAGTGACAATACCGGGTTCACTGAATCTTTGCCAAGTTTCTTCGCTGGTAGATTCAAAAGTCGTGCGGCGTTTGCGGAGGCGACTGCGGCTAACTCGTAGGGAGTTAGTGCTTGTTCAACTTGTCTGAGCGCAAGTCCTTGTTTAAACAGGGGAAAGTCAGAGCCGAATATCACTCGATGTGAACCAAGTGTGTCGACTGCTCGCCGTATGATGCTAGACGGCTGCCAGGACGTCTCTACATAGACTTTGGGATACTTGCGCGCCAACTTAAGCATGGTCCGCCAAGACTCCCAGCCGATATGAGCCAGCACGAAATTGATATCAGGAAATTCTGCTAGAAGAGGTTCGACTGCTCTGGCGTCATTGCAGCCGTTTAGACCCGTAAGTGCACCTGTAGGAATGTGACCGGTATGAATGAACACAGGCAAGTTATGTGCTGAAGCAACTTTAAGGACATCTCTAGTCTTGTCCAGAAGTTCGCCGCAGTTATAACCACCAACCAGCGGATGCAACTTAAGTCCACGCACTGCGCCTGTATCGACAAGTTGCCGGAAGTATCCTGCGGGATCTTCCTGATTGCGATGCACAGAAGCGAAAATGGAAAATCTATCTTTGTGATCGGCGATTAGACTGATCAAGTTTTCCGTTACAGTCAAAGGCTCCAGTGAAGAAATAATTGCGTGATCAATTCCTTGCGCATCCATGCTCTTGAGCAGGTAGTTGAAGTCGTGTGATTTGAAAATGCGAATCGCTTCGACGAGTCCTAAATGTCCGCAAAAACTGTAGACAGATCTAGCGAGCTCATGGCGAAATTTGAAAGAGACATGTCGCATGAAGTCACTGAAATGCGGATCACTTAAGTGCAAGAGTCGTTCTACCAATGGGCCGTGTTGTTTGATGAAAGCATGCTGGCAGTCCTCGGCAAAATAGGACTCGAAGTCGGCTTGGCTGACTATGTGTGTGTGAAAATCAACTATGTAGAGACCATTACGCATTGCTTATTCCATTGAGTCCCTTATAACCATCCTAGCCTAATAATGCCCAGGATTTTGCTATGCTGAGATATAAACGAAGGGTTTTTAATGATGGATGACCACCGCACATCTACAAAAGAACTGTCCAAGAACGCTCTCAGGGTCTTGGAGAAGCGTTATTTGCTGACTGATGAAGCAGGTAAAGTTGTGGAGACTGCCGACGGGCTCTTCCGCCGTGTGGCCAAGGCGCTGGCCTCGATAGAAGCCCGTTTCGGCATGGACGCAGTGGAAATTGCCGACCTGGAAGAGGAGTTTTTCCGGGTTATGAACGAACATAAATTTCTGCCGAATTCGCCGACTTTGATGAATGCTGGTAAAAAGTGCGGACAATTATCAGCCTGTTTTGTGCTACCCGTGCCGGACTCATTGGAAGGCATTTTCGACACCTGTAAAAACGCTGCCCTCATTCATAAAACGGGCGGTGGCACCGGCTTTTCCTTTAGTCGTCTTCGTCCCCTAAATGATCCCGTTTCAAGTTCTGTTGGCGTGGCTTCCGGACCAGTCAGTTTTATGACTGTGTACGATGCCGCTACCGAAGCCATTCGTCAGGGTGGTACCAGACGTGGTGCCAATATGGGTATTTTGCGGATTGATCATCCAGACATTGAGCAATTCATTACTTGCAAGAGAGAGACGAGCAAACTAAACAATTTCAATATTTCAGTCGCTGTCACCGATGAGTTTATGCAGGCGGTTAGCAATGATGCTGATTTTGATTTAGTGCACCCCGGCACTGGCGAAGTTGTACGAACAGTTAAGGCAAAACACTTGTTCGATCTTATAGTGGAAAACGCTCACGCTACAGGTGAGCCGGGAATTGTTTTCATTGATCGCATAAACGCGCTGGATCCGCTGTTTCAAGCACTCGACGAAAACGGGCAAGTGCTTCCTGGCACGGAAGATATTGAAGCAACAAATCCCTGTGGTGAACAGCCGCTAGGACCAGGCGATGCCTGCAATTTAGGCTCTATTAATGTCAGCGAATTTGTCGATGAAAGTGGCAACGATTTCAATTGGACGGCGCTTGGCCACATGGTGCAAATAGCCGTTCGCTTTCTTGACGATGTGATTGAAGCAAATCATTATCCAATGGCGTTCATTGAAAAGGCGGCAAAAGGCAATCGCCGCATCGGAGTCGGTGTGATGGGATTAGCTGAAGCGCTAATTAAAATGAACATCGTCTACGACTCAGAAGCGGCCATTCGCAAGGCTGAGGAGTTGATGTCTTTCATCCAACGTCACGCTCATGAAGCTTCCGGCAGGCTAGCTGTCGAACGCGGAAATTTCCCTAACTGGACACACAGCAAATGGCATAAGATGAATGTACCAATGCGTAATGCGACAGTCACGGCAATTGCGCCGACTGGTACCATTTCCATAATCGCCGGAACATCATCCGGTATTGAACCCTTATTTGCTGTCTGTTTTATTCGTCGTGTTCTCGGCGGAGAAGAACTTATCGAAGTGAATGAATTGTTTGAATCAGTTGCGCGTAAACGTGGCTTTTACAGCGAAGATCTGATGCGTCAAATTGCCGCAACCGGCACAGTGGAAAATGTGCAAGGCATTCCTGACGATGTGAAACGACTCTTTGTTTGCTCTCACGATATTGATTATTCCTGGCATTTAAAAATGCAGGCTGCCTTCCAGAAATACACTGATAGTGGGGTTTCAAAGACAATAAACTTCGCTCATCATGCAACAAATGATAATGTGCGTGAGGCATATCTAAAGTCCTGGGATCTTGGTTTGAAAGGGATTACCGTATACCGCGACCAGAGCCGCCCGGCGCAGGTTTTGAACCTTGGACTAGGTTCGAGCCTTCCCCATGGAAACAAGCGTTTTTGCGCCCCTGGCGAAGAATGCGATGTATAATATCTATGCTCCGGCACTGCCGAGCCGGCGCCTTCGCCGCTAGCCGGCAACCGACGCTCCACAGCGGATTGCTCTATCGCAATCCTTTGTTCCGCTAGTACTGGTTTCATCATGGGGAGTACAACATGTCTATACTTGTTGATTTTGAGATAAGACGAGAAGTTGCTGAAGGACGTCTCGTGATTGAGCCTTACGAAGACAATCTTGTCCAGCCGAACTCCTATGACGTTCGCTTAGCCGATCGTTTTTCTTTCTATGACGAATCAGAAACAGTAATCGATCCTTTCGATTCGAAAACTGTCAGCGAAGGTCTTGTTCATGTTGCCCAAGAAAGTATTGTTTTGAAACCACAAGGCTTTGTGCTTGGAGCAACACTCGAGCGCTTCACTTTGCCGCGTGATGTAGTCGGACAAATTACAGGCAAATCCAGTCTTGCCCGTCTTGGTGTTATGGTGCACGTAACAGCTGGATTTATCGACGCCGGCTTTAGTCATCCGCCGGCAACTATTACTTTGGAAATAGTCAACGTAGGCAATAGACCGGTGCGTTTGCATGCCGGCATGCCTATCGGTCAAATGGTCTTTACCCGTACGGCTCCTTGTAAGGTCGCCTACAACGAAAAGCCGGGTGCCAAGTACAACGGTCAATCAGTGGCTGCCCATAGCCTCTATTTCTTGAATAAGAAGTAAGCGCGCCTTCGTCATTCTGACCTCTTCTTTTGTCATTCTGAGGGAACGAAGTGACCGAAGAATCTCACTGGTTAAAGACGTGAGATCCTTCGCTTTGCTCAGGATGACGAAACCTCTGAATTAATCTGATCCATGGGAATTCTCCCCCTTAATGGGGGAATTCACGAATTTACCGGGCGTCCGCACACCTTTAATATTGCCTAACACCAGTAAACCGTGTTCCAAGAGGTCAGGAAATGGGTGAAGGCGAACTCCAAGGCAACGAGAGCAGCGGCTACAAGCGCCCTGGCGAATTGCGTTGGCCCGGATCAGCCGATGATGTTCATCGGGCTCAGAGCACTCCTGCACAACCCGAAGTAGAAAGTCTTTACGGACGTTCTGGTATTCAGAATCAACAACCTTATACGAAGCCACCCATGAAGTTTATGGAAGGCGAACAAAACCCGTTGGTGCCCAATACCAAAGGTAAGCAATGGGAAGAAGTCGATGCCAACGGACGTGTTCGTCACGTGTATGGACTGCCGCATATGCAATTGCGCGCTCCCATGGCCGGTGATCAAAGTCCAACCATGGAAGACAATGCGCGGGCTGCAGAAGAGCGTGCACGCAGAGGCAATGCTCCAACTGGACCAGCGCCTGATGATATCGAGCGAAAAAGGGCAGAAAACAGATTTAACGCTATTCAACAGGAAAAGCGCATCAGGGAATACACCGATTGGGCACCCAACGTAGTCGGCAATGACTGGATGGGTGGACTTGGTTTTGCTGCAGCAGTATTGGCTACCAGTCGCGGAAAGAATGTTCCAGAAACGCTTGCTCGTATGGTTATGGGCTTTGGCTATGGTAGTGCGGCAACCGGTGCAATGCAGTTTGGGCTTAATGACGGCTTGGATGGTACTTGGTCCAAACACGGCGCCGAGTTTAAATGGTTTACCGACGGAGTGCTTGTTCCGCTGACTTACACTTTTGCTGCGCGCAGCAAGCCAATTCAACGCCTAGTTATGGGATCCGGGAAATTGCTCTCGAAAGACACCGCTATCGGCATTGGCTTGCCGATGGCTTTAGGTGGTTTGGCATCGCTTGTCGGAAACGGTCTTGATAAAGCCCTTAAAACAGAAGATAGAAATCCAACCTACGCCACCTGGTGTCAGCAAGGTGGACTCGACTCTGCGGCAGTTGCTTTGGCTGGTGGCGCTACTTATTTAACAAGCAGAAATTTAGTGGCCGGTATCGGAGTAGGAGTAGCAACATGGGCGATTGCTCGTGGCTGGAATGCACTGAACCCACACCCAACTCCTGCCCACCAATTTGATAAGTCACTTGTGTCTCTTGATGCTCTGCAAAAAACAAGAAGCACAGAAGCAATGGAAGAAGCCGTCAGCCAGTTGAAAGAATTTGGTAACTTCGGCAGAACAGATATATTGAAGAATCCTTGGGATTTGCAACATCCTTGGGAAATCCCAGGCAATCTTCATGACCAGTTTGTTGGTCGCACGAAGCTCAGAGTGAACAACGTATCAACAGCGCCCGAACTTTCACTTCTGGCCAATGTCTATGGTGACTCGCAACATTGCAAACCTGGTTATTCAGGTACAGTTGCTCATGCCGCAGTAAACTTTGCTGCCGGCGAAAGATCCTTGAAGTGGGGAGCTATTGGCGTCGAGAAGTTGCTTGGCGATTCAGTCGGGCAAGATACACAAGTGGATTTGGGTGGCGAAGCGCTGCGCAAGTTTATAAATGCCAGACGTGAAATTGATCAGTGTATCGAATACGCTAAAAAGAACGATGGTCAAATTCCTCAAGGGGAAATTGATGGCAAGCCTATAAACGCCACCGAAGAAGTAAAAATGCTCACTGCGTTGGGTGCTCGCGTTGACAATGCAATTAACGAAGTTCTTGGACCTCACGACAAGTTAGATCAAGTGATCAATGACGTTAAGGATCGTCTTTGGACAGGACACGTTGATGCAGTAAATGAGTTGAGAGCTGATGTGAAAGAAAGAGCCAAGTATCCAAAGCTGCAACATGAGCTAACACCAAAATTGCAAGCAAAGCTTTGCCGCGACCTGGCCATGATGGATCTCGCGTATGCCGAACTGCATATTCACAGTAAATTGACGTTCAATTCGAGCGCTGCTGGTGAGAGCCAAAAACGATTAGCTTTTCTAGCCTCAGAACTTAAGCCTTTGGAAGTGTACTTTTCTGAGTCTTTGGCTTCTCTGAATTGGGCAAGAAGCAAAATGTCTCCGGATGATCCAGGACAAGCCGACTTGAAGCGCATAGCTGACAGAGCCTATGCTTTATATCGGAGAGTCAAAGAAGCAAGACTGCCTGAAACAGCCGTAATGGGACACCATTTGCAAGATTTTCTCGACGGCAAACTTTATGACATTGGACCGGACTACACCAGTACTGCAGCTGTTCGTGCAGCCATTAGAAATGGACGCAATCCAATAGCCGATGAGTTGCGCGAGTACGAAAATCCACCGCAGCAAACCGATGCGGATAGACAAAGAGAGCAAGCTGCTGCTGAACAGACTCAGCGTGAACAACAAGCTGCTGATCAACAAGCTTCGCAGCTAGGCGATCAGAACAATCAGATGCAGCAAGCAGAAATTGACTACGCAAACCGCAGAGATGCTTATGCTCGTTCACACATTCAAGAAGAGATTGCCAAATTCAAAACGACAGGCAGAGTTCCGACGGCTGCAGAAATTGATGGCATATATGACTCTTTAGTTGATCAATTCGATTATTTGGTGAAAACCGGACAGTTGAAACTTGATGCAGTTGATCCAAATACTTCCAGTCAAGCTCCAGCACAGCAGCCGACAGCTGCTGAGCCAGTTCAACCCCAAGCCGCCCAACAGCAATATAGTCAGCCACAAGGCACTCAACCGCAGTACGAACAACCCCAAGCCGCCCAACCCCAATATAGTCAGCCACAGTATAGCCAGCCAATGGTTGACCCCAGAGCGGAAATGGATGCGCGTGTCCGGCAGTTCATCACAGCCAACGGTAGACGTCCGTCTGTTGCTGAAATGAGAGATCTAGCTCAAGGCTTATCGTCTACCAATTTCAAAATGTATAACCGTCCGCAAATAAGTCCGAGTCAGCCCTATCCTCAGCTTGCTCCGCAAGAGCGGGTGCCAGTGATTCATCAGGGCACGCCGGACCAACAATAGTTGGTAGCTGACACTGACAACTGCTAAATTGAACTAATTTCCCACTTTTACGTATTTATAGTGGGGGGTTTTTATGCTTGACGTTAGACAATTAGTCTATAGGCAACTAGTCGTGCTGGTGGCGCTTCTGGCGGTCGCCGGTGCGGCACTCTCAAGCTTGGCAGCGCCGTTTTTCTTTGTGGTTGTCTCTGCCTTGGTCGGTGCTTCGCTGGGGCTCTTATGCCGCAATTGGAAACTGGGTCTTATCCTTGGATCTATACTATTGCTGTTTTGGTCATATGCGAATTTGCGACAAGTAAAGCCTCATGTCGAAAGTCGTTCTGTTGTTGTTAGAGGCGTTGTCGAAGAACCAACTATTGAGTCAGCCAATTGTTCGCAAATTGTAGTTGGTAGTTCAACCGGACGATATCTAATACGTTTTTCCGGTGAATTCAATTTGCATGTCGGCGATACCATTGAAGCTAAGGTGCTTTTGGATAAGCCGCGGACTGGTCAGCCATGGGATTTTGATCGTTCAACATACTTGCGCAAGTATGGGGCTCAGCAAAGTGGCTGGCTTGCTAATGATTTACGTGTCGTTAAGTCAGAACAGAGCTGGTCAGACCAGCTTAAGGAGTTAGTCGATAAGTCTCGCAAGAATTTGGTTGAGACTCACCGTAAATGTCTGGGTGATACCGAAGGCGCGCTACTCACTTCGATGGTCATCGGTGATCGAGCTGTCAATTTGCCCAATGAGTTGTCGCGGCAATTTCGTGATGTTGGTCTTTCGCATGTGTTGGCTGCTTCCGGATTCAATCTGACAATTGTCACTGGTTGTACGCTGTTTCTTGTACGCCTAGCGGTAAAGTCGACCTGGGTCGGTAATATTGCTTGTTTTGTTACTATGCTGTCCTTTGTGATTATGGCTGGACCGTCGCCGTCAGTATTACGTTCGGCGCTTATGTTGTGTGTGTTGCTTCTATATCGCTCATGCTGTCGGCAGCCGTCCATGCCGATTGCTTTGTCGCTTGCAATTGTGACTGCGATGGTCATTGATCCATTGTGTATTGCCGACGTTGGCTTTCAACTATCGTATATTGCAACGACGGCAATCATTTGCGGTGTTGAGCCGTTGAGAAGGGCATTATTTCAGACGAGAAACTATTTTGGTCTTGCCGAGGCTGTTTCAGTAATTGTCATTGCTCAAATGGGTGTGTTGCCACTTCAGTTGTATTACTTTTGGTGTTTGGGGATGTTTTTCCTGCCGGCAAATCTGCTTGTGGCGCCGCTGGTGCATGTAGTGACATTGTGCGGGTTTGCATCATCTCTACTTGTTTTAGTTAATCAGTCGGCAGGTTGGTTTGACGGCATTGTTTGGCTCATGGACAAAATTATTTGGTATCCGTTGACGGCCATTCTGATTTGTGTCAAATACATGGCGTCGTTTGAACAAGCCAAGTTTGTCTTGGGAGCGCCAAGTATTTGGTGCCTTATCTTTTATTATTTCGTTTTTGGACTTTTTCTTTGTGCCCTAAAAATTGGTCGTTGGCGGCTGCATTCGGTGTTTGTCGTAATCCTGGCAATAAGCATGCTCGCCTGGCATCCGGCTCCTTCCGGTGTTGTAATTGCGCTTTTCAAAAATTCTGTAGCCGTCCTTGAAGATCATAATGCACGAGTTTTTGGTGACTCGGAGTTGCCGTCGTTGAAAAGATTTTTGCTCTATCATGGTTGTCGAATATCACATGAGGATAAAACCGAATCGATATTTGTGCCTCAAGCCAAAACAACCATTGCAAGAATCGATGAGCATAACGTTGGAGAAGAAAAGTTTGTTGGCGACGCCGAGTCGCTAATAGTCTGTCTCAAGGGGGCGCGATTTAGCTATCTTGTAGATGGACTTTTGTCAAATGAGCAATTTGGTAAGTGTCTGGAGCGTTGTAAGACAGTCTGGCTGGTTCTAGATCGCGGCATTAGCAAAAAGGCAGAATTGGCTATGGCAAGAAAGCTGCCAAGTTGCGTTAAAATAGCCAAGCGTGTTGGCGAGAGTCTGGTTTTTGAGGCTTTTAATGGGTCCATCCAAATACGAAATTGAAGAAGCAATGGCAGTCGAGTGTCTGTCCCGAGACAATGGCGTTATTGTCGTGCCTACGGATACGACTTATGGGGTTGTTTGTCGCTTGGACAGACTCAACGGTATCGAGCGTATCTATGAATTGAAGGGACGTGATCGGTCGAAGCCGCTGATTATTCTTGCCGGCGATACTAAGTCGATATTGCCGTTTATCGATGGAGCACAAGACGTTGTGCAAACGCTGGGTGAGAGGTTCTGGCCGGGCGCGCTGACTATCGTGGCTAAGGCGTCTGCTCGCGTGCCTAAGGAAATTATGAGTGGGGGGACTACTGTTGGTGTGCGAGTGCCCAGGCATGGCGCGTTGCGCTCGTTGTTGGCATTGCTGCCGGATGGTGCTGTTGCCAGCACAAGTGCTAACTTATCGGGTGCGCCTACACCGAAGGTAATAGATGAGGTAGTTGCTTCGCTTTCGGATAAGGTGGATTACCTGATGCCGGATTGCGACGAGCCTCCGGCGGGCACGGAATCGACGATTGTTGATGTAAGTGGACCGGAACCCAGAGTGCTACGCGCAGGCGCTCTGCCGGCGGCAAGAATACTTTCTGCCTTGTCGTTGTGAACTGGTCCTATTTTCCCATCGCCGCGAAGTAGACGGCGCAGGCGTGGTCTAGGTATTCACGAGAAAGACGTGGTGGCGCTTGCAGGAAGGAGCAGAGGTTGGTTACCTGGTCGATAACGTCACGTGGATGACAGCAACGCATCTGGCGCTTGCCGCTTCTGTACTGAGTCTCAATTAAGTAATTGACAGCTTCTTCGTTGTACGGCACGCCGGTTTTCTGGCAGTATTGCAGGAAGATCCATTTGAATTCGTCTTCAGTCGGATTGGTGATGTGGATCTTGTACGGAATACGTCTTAAGAACGCTTCGTCGACTAGATCAGAAGGATTCAAGTTTGTAGAAAATACGATCAACTGCTCGAATGGAATTTCTAACTTCTTGCCTGTGTGCATGGTCAAGTAGTCAACGCGTTTTTCCAGAGGTACAATCCAGCGGTTGAGTAGTGATTTGTGGTCAATTCTTTGGCGACCAAAGTCGTCGATGAGCAGCAAGCCGCAATTAGACTTGAGCTGAATTGGTGCTTCATATAGTTTGGTCGTGTAGTCGTACTGCAACTCAAGCATATCGATTGTAAGTTCACCACCGACGACCACGCATGGACGTTGAATTCTTACCCAGCGGTGATCGTAGTCTGCCGGGTAGTTGCCTGGTGAAACTTCCTGGTGGCTGTGATCATCGTAAACACGAATGATTTGTCCATCAATTTCCACAGCATGTGGGATAAAGATATGACCTTTGAAGCTGCGTACAATACGCTCGGCGATAGATGTTTTTCCATTGCCGGCTTCACCGAAGAGGAACATACCACGACCGGCGTTGATAGCCGGGCCGATAGCGTTAATTGTCTTACGGCTAATCATGATGTCGGAGAAAGCTACTTCCAAATCACGCGGTGTAACTGCTTCTCTTCTAATTGTCTGCGCCTTAACTGACTCGATATAGGTGCTCCATGGTACAGGACAAGCACCAACATAAGAGTTGTAGTCAAAGGCGGTACGCGCTCTATCACGACCTTTTTCGGTGGGTGTGTATTCGTAGTCCGCCAAACCACCGGCGGTGCGTACTTCAATCAGCATTTGCTTTTTGAGTGACTCTAAAAGCTCCTCGATAAGCTTGAAGGGCAACATCGTACGGGCAGCAATTTCGCGTCCGAGTGCGTAGTTGACCAGGTAAATGTCCTTCAGTAGCAGTTCTTCCAGAAAGCCTTGCTTGAGCCCTGTGTCCTCAATAGTATTTGGATAGGGTGGAACGAATTCCTGTTGCTGTGTTCTTATCTGTTGAACCATAACCTTGTCCCTGGTTTAGAAGCTAAGAGTACTCATGCTTTCTATTTACCTGAAAATGGCAGGTACTAATCATTTTTGGACATATTTGTTGGCTTTGAGGGCGTTTTCCCTTTGGCTGATAATGCCAGGAACCGCCGTTGGGCTAGGTTTTGCACGACTTGTTGGTGAATCTCGCCTGCCAGAGGCGCTAAATCCTTCATGTTATCAGGCGTCCCGAAACGGCTTTCTGAGTAGTCATTTGCAAAGTCATCTATTAATTTCGGTAGATCTTCGGCGGCAACAAAAGGTTGTGCCGCACGAACTTTATCTGATAGTTCGTCGGCTGTATCAGATGGTAGGCGGCGAACTTTTATTTTCTCCAGATCGCCAAGCACTTGCAGGTAGTCGCGAGTGGCAAGACGGCAGTCTGAAGATTTGGCTGCCGATTTGAGCTTCTTGCTCGTCAGCCCGCGCTTATACATTTGGTAGAAAAGCGAAGCCATAAGAGCAATCGAAAGTGCCGATGCAACCGGCCACAGAGTCTTCGCCAACCAGTGAATGGTAGGACCGAAAGCGATTGCCACTGGTACTAGAATTTTTGACAGAGCCGTTCCTATAGAGTTGAGGAGTGCTTTTACCTGTGGTAAATCTATCAATTTCTGTGTGAACGATGCGAGTTGATCCAATAAATAGTTGCCTGGCGATGAGCTTTTTACCTCCGGCAAGCCTGGCAACGGACCGCCTGGTGTAGGATCAAAGGGCATCCAGCCGACAGTAGGAATAAAAACTTCCGCCCAAGCATGGGCATCCAACATTTTCACTTCCCATAGTCCGGTAAATGGATTGTACTCACCGGGTGTAAAGCCCGTTACCAGTCTGGACGGAATTCCTTGAGTGCGACAGAGGACAACGAATGCGGAGGCAAAGTGTTCACAGTAGCCTTCTTTCTGATCGAACAGGAAGTCGGTGACAACATCTTTCTGTTCGTCCGTCGGTGGTATCTTCAAGTTGTATTTGTAGGTTCGTTGAAGGAAATAGTTGATGCGTTCCGCTTTGACGAAGCTGTTGCCTGACTCGCCTACAACTTCTGCTGCCAGCGCTCTGACTTTGTCCGGCAGATTAATAGGCAGTCTCAGATAGTTTGAGTATCGTTTGTTGATGCGTTTAACGGCGTCTTCATCGAGCTCATTCATCTTGCGCAATTGACTTATGTTGAAATTTGGTACCAAGGAAAATACCGTGTACATGGTGTCATGTTCCATCACGGAAGGACTGCGCAATGAGCCGTATTCATCGACAGCTATATTGCCGGATGGAAAGTAAAGTTGATATGGAACAGCTGCTGCCAAAATTAGATTTGGTTGGTCTGATTCTAGATAGAACACTTGCCCTGTGTCTTGTGAACGAGTTCGTGACGGAAAAGACAAGAAGGGCAGAGACGAGAGCACAATCGCCGAGCTTTCGCCCGCGACTCTGGTAATGGTGGCATTTGGTCTGCTCATGGTCCAACGGTGACCATCGTATCTGTCAAACGCCATTCCTCTCCAGTAATGTCCGGCACGGCTGCCTACGCGCACGACGACTTGATCAGAGAGGAGTCCGCGGTAATTTAGGTCGAGCTGCTGTGAAAAGCCATAGTAGGCAAGCGGATTTACTTCGAGACTGCCATCGGCTCGGCGATGGTGTGTAAGCAGTGGATTGTAGATTCTGTCTGCGCTTGGTAAGCGGAGTGCAAAGGGCAACGACAATCGAATGTTGTGCATCAGTCCGAGGTTGAATTTTGGAATACAGAGGAAAATCCCAATGCTCAAAAGCGGAATGGTGGAGAGCATGGCGATTTTGGAGTATTTGTTTGGCAGCGACAATCCAAAGAGAGTATCTTTGCCGAGCATACTCACCGATTGACTTTGAATTGTGTGTTCTGTCGAACGGGACAGGCAGTCGAGATAGAACATATAGGTGCCGAAGGCCATAAATGCCACCACATACAAGGCGAATGTGAGATCTCGGCTTAAGGTGGCAGCCGATGTTACCAGGGTCAGTCCGACAAGAGCCGAAACATTCAAGCTTCGCCTTGTCGGCAAATCGAAGCAGTGTAGGGCCTGTAGAGCGATAAGCATGTTTGTCAGAGGTTCTCTGGAGTCGGCTACGTTTAGTTTGATTCGATAGAGAATCTCTTCTATGAATGAGGCAAAGACAATGAGAATGCCCAAAATAATTGCCCACTTTATCCAGGTGTTGCGCTTGTGTCGTCTTGTATAGCTGACAAAACTACCAATGATTGTGCCTGCTA
>JAKFVJ010000351.1 GCA_021732245.1 Candidatus Obscuribacterales bacterium
GCCATTTCTTATTAGTCCTCTTTGTTTATGTTGGCTCGTGAATTATTTAGCGGCTGCCGGTACAAGCGACTTATACGAATAAGTAGCACCTGTGCTTATGCCAATTACCATTTCGGCTTGTTTCTCGCCCGAGGTTCTATCAACAAGCTCTACAGTCCAGACATCTTCTGAAATGCCTTTGCTTGTGCCACGAGTGATTTTGCCTGGACGCATTTTTTCAGCATAGTGCGTACGCAGGTAGTGATAGCCAATTTCACGTGCTTCCTCTTCGGTAACATCGAGATTCCACTCTTTGCCGGACAAGATTCTTTCAACATGTTCGACAACATATTCCGGCTCCATTGGTTCGCCGTCATAGCGATTAACATGACCATCCATGGCAATGCCTGTTTCGCTTCTTACGTAGCGTGCCAATTGGCTGGTGAAGTTGACTTCAACTGAAATCTTCTTCTTCGCCTTCGAAAGTATTTCAGTTACTTCTTTGGCGTGGAACGGGAAGATGTACTTGATGTTCAAGTGATTAGCTTTGACGCCTTTGGCAGCTAGAAGCTCGATCGCTTCTTTAACTACGCCCCAGGTTGAACCCCAGGTAAGCAATGTCACATCAGCATCAGCTGGACCCTCCAGTTTTGGCGCCGGAAGATCTTTGAGCAGGTTTTCTATTTTGCGACCGCGCTTTTCCATCATCTTGCGACGTATTGGAGCAGCGGTGAACATGTCTGAAATCAAAATAGATTCTTCGTCGTGTTCATCTGTTGCCGAAACGAAACAAGTATTAGCTGTTCCTGGAATTACTCTTGGTGAAACACCTGATTCGGTCAAAGCAAATCTCTTGAATTTGCCATTATCCGGATTCCATTCTTTAACAACTTGTCCACGATCAATTTTGATGTTGTTATCAAACACTTCTTTATCAACTGTTTCCGGGTGCTCGGACAAGAGCAAGTCGGACATGATGAGCGCCGGTAATTGATATTTGTCAGCGATGTGGAAAGCTTCAACAGTTGTGCCATAAGCATCGGCTGTATCACGTGGTGCCACAATCAAACGTGGGAATTCACCTTGCGAAGCGCCATAGACTTGGAACAAGTCAGCTTGTTCTGTCTTTGTTGGCAGACCTGTCGAAGGACCGCCACGTTGAACTTCAACGCAAACAACCGGACATTCCATGATGCCTGCCATGCCGACAGCTTCAGTCATCAATGCAAAACCACCGCCGGCAGTTGCACACATTGAACGTGCGCCTGCTAAGCCGGCTCCGATGGCCATGTTAATAACAGACAATTCGTCTTCTGCTTGCTTAACTACGATGCCGACCTTTTGAGCATGATCAGCCATCCAGTGAAGAATGGTTGATGCTGGTGTCATTGGGTATGCAGAGTAGAATTTGCAACCGGCAGCGGCAGCTGCTAAAGCAATTACTTCGTTGCCTGTGGTGAATGGTCTTTTGACACGGCTGAATTTCCATTCGCCGGCAACTTGCTTGAAGTGAGTCTTGGCGTATTCATAACCAGCCTTCAAGAGACCGACGTTGAGATTGATAATCTTCTCGCCTTTATGTTTGAAGGTGTCGGTCAAAACACTGGCAGCTTCGCTAAAGTCAAAATTACCTAAGTAGAGAACGGCGCCGATCATTACAGTGTTCTGCATGATTGGTTGAATTGGTCCGAATTCCTTGACCACATCAGCAGTCACTTGGCTCATCGGGATGGACAGAATTTGTACGCCTTCTTTGACCATTGAAGGATCGCACTTGAGTCTATCGCCGTTGAAGATAATGGCTCCGCCATTTTCAATTTCACGAGCGTGACGTTCAATCGAGTCTTGGTTCAAAGCAACCAAAATGTTTAACTTATCGCCGTGGGAGCGAACTTTGTCTTGTCCAATGCGGACTTTTAGCCAGATGTGACCACCACGAATAATGGACTGATAGCTGTTGTAGGCATAGACATAAAGACCTAGCCTGCCACATGTTTTAGCTAGCGTATCGCCTGACTTATCCAGACCGTCTCCGGCTGCTCCAGCGATCCCTACGGTAACTTCATGCATTGATTTAGAAACCTCGATATTGTGTTTAACCATGCTTGATAGCGGACTTTCGGCCGGCTGCCGACACCCGCTTCAAGTGGGATCAGATATCTTGTCAGCTAATAGACTTAAAGGCTTAAGATTTTGCTTTGTCTTAGCTTTCTTGTTAACTAAACGGAAACATAGAGCTTTCACAGGTACAGCAACCTTCGTGAAGCCGTTGCCTCGTTGTCATTGGGTGTGTTATAGTATGTAATTACAAGATGTAACATACTGGATTGAGCCAATGAGCAATACCCCTAAGATGGACACTTTTACCTTTCGAATTGAGTCTGACCTCAAGGCGGACTTTGTCAAATTGGTCGAATCCCAGAACAAGCCGGCTGGAGAAATTTTGCGTGGGTTTATACGGGAGCTGGTTAGTTCAAAACGTCAAAATGAATTTCTCAAACAAGCACGTCTGCAATCCAAAGTTATTGCAACTGCTGCTAACTCCTCTAATAGCGATGAGGCAGAAGTTCTGCGTCACTTGGATAGGGAGTTCGACGAATTGTCTCAGCGCGCAGACTGGCAATAGGGCTGAGAATGAAACGTGGAGATTTGGTTACAGTTGCATTGTCTGGTGATTATGGAAAACCGCGCCCTGCTTTAGTAATACAGTCGGATGCTTTTACCGAGCTGCCCTCAGTTACTGTGCTTTTGCTAACAAGCGAACTCCATGATGCGCCGCTATTACGCATTACGGTTCAACCAGACAAGCGGACGGGATTGCGTAAGGTATCTCAAATAATGGTGGATAAACCTCAAACCATTCCCCGCCAGAAGGTAGGTCAGCGCTTAGGAAGCATTGATGCTGCCACGTTGCGCAAAGTAAGCGTAGCGCTAGCTGCCTTGCTCGGGCTAATTGGCTCTTAAGAAGGCAAAAGGTACGCAAGTGTTCTGTTGACATCGTGTCCGTATTGGTATACAGTTCTGTATACAGGCTTAGAGGTTGGGAGGCTGCCATGGCTCTAGAGCCCAAAGCAAAAGTAACAGCGCAAAAGACGGTGAAGGCCTTTGAGCCGGACATCGCTCTCATCAATGAAGAAGCAAGGAAGTTTGGCTTAACCGCTGCCGAGGTCATCCATACGATGTGCGAAGAGCGACGACGGCAAAAGTATCTAGAAGACTTAGGCGAGTCCTTCGATCTAGCACGCAGTAATGCCGAGCAAATTGCAGAATTCAAAGCTGAGCAGACAGCTTGGGATTCTGCTTTGTCTGATGGATTAGATGATGCCCCTTAAGGGCGAAGTTTGGGAGATAGATCTTAATCCTGCTCAGGGACACGAGCAGGCTAAGATTCGTCCATGCCTCGTCATCAGTAACGATCTGATGAATACCAAAATGGGATTGAGCATCATAGTGCCTTTCACGGGAACTGCCTGGTATACCAAGTCAGGAAAACTATCTCCGGCGATGGTCGAAATTCTTCCTCCAGAAGGCGGTTTGACCAAACCAAGTTATTCCATGGCCTTCCAGGTCCGAACCGTATCGCACACTCGTTTTACAAACAAGCTGGGTACCGTTACTGCCAACAAGTTGCTGGAAGTGGTGCGTTCTGTCCAAGAAATCGTCGACCACTAAATTATTTATTCGGCGTGGTGCTCAGACTCGTGCTCGGCGGGCATTTCCGGAGGCGTGCAGCCAATCGAAAGAGACCATTGGGTGCCGGCTATGGTCATGAATACCATTACCAAGAAGGCGATTAAGGTAAGCGCTTTGTCTTGCAAGCTTCCTTCCGGAATTACGCCTGCAACAGCAGCTCCGTGCCCATGACTGTCATGTCCGTGACTATCGTGTCCCATGGGTTAACCTCCTACGTACGTTCTATAGAGAAGGAAGATAAGGCTGAAGCCGGCAACGCAGGCAAAGATGACCATTGCGTAGTACTGACCTTTGCCGTTTTCCGTGTAGCGTAGGGCCTCGCCAGTGCCTACTGTAAGCAGGCTTGAGAGGTTGACCAGGTTATCGATGATAAATTGGTCGACTAAGGACCATACGGCGCGGTAGAGAGGCAATATCACCTTATTGACCAAGCCCAAGTAAAGCTCGTCAAAATACCACTTATTGAATGAGAAGCCGTAGAGTGGTCCGCTGACTTTGGCAATTTTTTCGTTGACGCCGGATTTTTGTACATAGCAATTGAAGGCAAGCGCGATACCAATTAAAGAAACGGTTGTTGAAACAAACATCACTGTTGGGTTCAACGCTTCGTATTCAACATGACCAAAGTGCAGGAATTGTGTAAACACATTTGGGAATGCTGTCGGCGTTTGGAAGGCAAGCACTTGCAATAAAGCTTGCGGATTAACACCGAGATAACCGGAAATAATTGAAGGCACAGCAAGCGCCATCAATGGCATGGTCATAACCAAAGGTGATTCGTGAGCATGAGCTTCGCCTCGATATGTGCCTGTGAAAGTCATGAAGAACATGCGGAACATATAGAAGGCTGTAAGAAATGCTGTGAATGTCATAAGTGGTCCAAGCAGTCCGGACATTGCACCAAAGTTGAAATGATTGGCTGAAGCAATAATTTCGTCTTTTGAGAAGAAACCGGAAAATCCTGGGACACCGGAAATAGAAATAGTACCTATTAAGAAGCACCATGCAGTAATTGGCATCTTGCTCCACAGTCCACCCATCTTGCGCATGTCTTGTTCACCGGACAAGCCGTGAATTACAGCACCGGAACAAAGGAAGAGCATGGCTTTAAAGAATGCGTGATTGAAGAGGTGGAACATACCTGCTGTATAAGCACCACAACCAAGACCGACAAACATGTAACCCAATTGGCTTACTGTCGACCAGGCTAGAGCACGTTTGATATCGAATTGTGTAAGGGCAATGGTGGCGGCCATGAATGCTGTCAATCCGCCGACCCAAGCAACAACAGCTAAACCTGCTGAATGTGTTGAACCATCTGGTGTAAGCCAAATTGGATAAGCTCTGGCAACCAAATAGACACCGGCGGCGACCATTGTGGCAGCGTGGATAAGTGCCGAAATTGGTGTCGGACCTTCCATCGCATCAGGCAACCATACATGTAATGGTGCCTGAGCAGATTTGGCCATTGGACCCATAAATACAAGAAGGGAAATTACCGTGAGCGATGCTGCGGTTAAGGAACCATTGTCGGCAGCCCACTTAATTGCTCCTGTCAAATCAATTCCGTTTGGATCAGTAAAGGCAAGTATTGAATGTCCGTTCCAGAAACCAAAAGTTGCTGCAAAGAACATCAAGATACCGACCAAGAATCCAAAGTCACCGATACGGTTAACAACAAATGCCTTCAAGCAAGCTGCAGCTGCCGTTGGCTTGTAAAACCAGAAACCGATGAGGAAGTAAGAGCAAACCCCGACCAATTCCCAGAACATATACATCTGGAATAAGTTGGTGGAAACAACCAGTCCAAGCATGGAACCGGTAAATAATGATAAGTAAGAATAGAAGCGGCTGTATCCGGGATCTTCACGCATATATCCATGCGTGTAAATTTGCACGAGCAAACTAACAGCACAGACAACAATGAGCATGATGGCAGCCAAGTTGTCGACAAGCACGCCTACTGAAAGTTTGAAAGCAGACGATACAAACCAGTCATAGTTGACTTGATACGGCGCAAGCTCCGGATGTTTTCTAAGCACATCCAAAATCAAAAGTGAATGGATGAAGCCGTAGAAAACGGAACCGACTGACAGCGCCATCGAAAGTGTCTTGTTAAAACGAGCGAAGAGGATGATTATCGTTGCTGCTAAAAATGGCACCAGCACAATCCATTGTGCCGAGCTCAAGATTGCATTCGGGCTGAAGTCAAACAAGGGAACCTCCAACTACGTTCGTATTTAAAATACACAAGCTTACAGTATTGCAGAGAGGGGCTTACGAGCGACCTAAAAATATTTTTCGCTTGAATATATCTTCAAAACATAGAAGCAAAGCGGTTTTTCTTGAAATACTATTTGTACTAAATTAGTGGAATTATTCCCGGAGTTAAGTCGTGACACCTGAACACATACTGACAGCTTTGATTTTGATACCCCTGCTGGGCACTTTCGCAATTGCCTGGGCACCTGCATCGTCAGCTCGCCAAATAGCAATAGCGCTTGGTTGGGCAATGGTTGCCGTGACGCTAATTCTTGGACTTAACTTCAATCCGGCAGACGGCGCCATGCAGTTCGTTGAAAAGATAAGCTGGATTACGTCGCCATTCCCAGTTGAATATCACGTTGGTGTCGACGGTATGAGCTTTTGCTTGGTGGCATTGACGTCAATTGTCACGCTGATGTCAATCTATGCCTCAGGCGCAATTGCCGAGCATAGACCAAGACTTTATTACAGCATGCTTATGTTGCTCACTACAGCAATCGTCGGTGTGTTTATTTCTCTTGATTTGCTCCAATTCTTTGTCCTCTGGGAGTTGGAATTGGTTCCAATGTACTTCTTGATTGCTATCTGGGGCGGACCACGTCGCGATTATGCAGCCATGAAGTTCCTTATTTATACGTTTGCCGGCGGCATCTTCATGCTGGCATCACTTCTATATCTTTACTTCAGTGTCAGCCAAGGCGGACCTGAATTTCAAACATTCGACATGGTCAAGCTTGCTCAAATTGCGCCAGCACTCACCGCTCAAGTGCAAGGACTTGGCTGCTTGGGATTCTTGCTGGCATTTCTTATCAAGTTGCCATCCTTCCCATTCCACACATGGTTGCCGGATGCGCACGTTGAAGCTCCAACACCAATATCAATGATTCTGGCTGGACTTCTTTTGAAGATGGGTACTTACGGTTTGGTACGTATCTGCATGGGCTTCTTCCCGGATGTAATCATTACTTATGGCGTATTCTTGCTAGCACTTGGTGCCTTCAACGTAGTTTGGGCAGCCATTGCTTGTTTGGTGCAAGACGATATGAAACGCATCATTGCTTATTCCAGTGTCAGCCACATGGGATTTGTTTTGATGGGCATGGCATGTTTGTCATCGGCCGCATTAAGTGGTGCCATTTTCCAAATGGTCAGTCACGGATTTATTTCGGCTCTCTTGTTCTTCCTCGTAGGCTGTGTCTATGAGCGTTGCCACACACGTAAGCTCTCTGAAATTGGTGGTGGCTTGGCACAACAAATGCCTATCATCTTCTATTTCTGGATGCTCGCTGCTTTAGCAAATATTGGCTTGCCGGGTCTTGCCGGATTTGTTGCTGAAGCGACAGTCTTCTACGGTTCATACACATCACCTTTGGCAGCTATTGCTGCTAATGCTGATGTTGTGCATGGCTGGACTATCTTTGCTGCAACAGGGGTAATTCTTTCTGCCGGCTACATGCTGTGGCTGTTGAAGCGACTTTTCTATGGACCGGAAATGCCTAAGTGGGTTGGTCATTTAACAGATGCCAGACCGCAGGAAATATTTGTCGGTGCCGTCCTTTCTGTTTGCGTCATCGTATTGGGTATTTATCCAATGATGATGACTAATACCTATCAGCAAATTGCTGATCGCATGGCGAAGGACATTACAGCTCGCCAAGTCAGCATGAGCACCAATCAGGTAGTGCAGTAAGGTCTGCCTTTGTCATTCTGAAGAAGCGTAAGCGACTGAAGAATCTGCCGCAAGTGTACTCGTACGTCGTTCAAAGGCGGACCACAACTTCGCGCGGCAGATTCTTCGGCTGGCGCCTCAGAATGACAAAAGGGGATTAAATAACGTGCCTTAAGTGGGAAGACCACCATACGTTTGATTAAGCAGAGCCTTGTCTGCCTAACTATTACGCTGGTAACATCAAGGGGCTCAGTAGGGGCATATTGTATGCGCCCGCTCCTATAGCCTGCTGAAACCCACGCGGACTTATCTGTCCGTAAAAGGAATCTACTTTGATGTATTACCTTCTGTATAGCAACAAGCGGACACTGTTTTTACTTGCCTGCATGTCGTTCGGTCTTTGGATGTCGGCTAAGGCTAATCCAACAAACCCGGAAGCTCAAGCTGCTTTCAGTCAGGGACGCTCTTTGATGGAGACGCGTTCTTATCCACAGGCTGTTGAGTCACTGAATAGAGCGGTCTACATGGCGCCTTCTGATATAGATGCTCGCCGCATGCTCGGTCTTGCTCTTATAAGATCGGAAAGATTCAATGAAGCAGCGCAAATTTATTTAGATGTGACCAAAATGACCGGCAGCGATGCAATGGACCGTTATTGGTTGGGCGAAGCTTACTTGCACGCCAATAGACGTAATGAAGCTGCTGCAGCTCTTGCCGAAGCGGTGAGAATGGACCCGCAACTATCAATTGCTCATGGTCGTTTGGCTGAGACCTATATGGCGAATAAGGACATGGAAAAGGCCAAGCAAGCTTGCACAGATGGCATTAGTAACTGCCGTGACGCGCAAGTACGCGGGCAATTAGCAAGTCTGCTTAAAGTAGTAAGCAAACCAACCAATTTGCCTGCCATGCTCGATCGCATCGATCGCAGCGTGAAAGAACAGCCTCAAGGGGGATTTAAGAAGTGAAGCGCCGTCAAAGAGGATCATTTATTGCCGAAGTACCAATCGTACTTTGGTTCCTTATCTTTTTACTTTTCTTCCCTATGCTTGATTTGGTGGCAGTCACTATTCGCACCACTTTCTTGTTTATGGCTGCCCACAATGCAGTAACCGCGGCTAGTCGTGCGCGTTCTTTCTCCGCCAGCATTAATGGCTATCCTACTGCTGCCACACTTGCTGACAGTGTTGCACATCAGACAATTAACAATTTTGGCGGCGTGCAAATTGCCAGTATGCAGACAGCCATTTTAGTGACCAACACTGCCACAAAAGCAGTTGCTCGCTTCACGAGTCCTTTAACAACACCGGCTGACTCTATTGCCAACACTTATCATATAGAAGTGACCTTGAATGGTGTCATTCAGCCCTTGATTCCATACAACGTTGGTGTTTTCGGCAGCATTCCGGGACTGACGACGCCTATTAATCTGACAGTAAAAGACCAGCGCTATGCTGAAAACGCTCAAGGTCTTAGTGTGTAGTCCATGAAATCGATTTTGATCAGACAACGTAATCAAAAAGGTGTTTCACTGACCATGCTCATGCTTGGGCTTGCTTTTGTGATAATGCCTATCATTGGTCTATTCGCTTTTGAAATTGGCAGAGTGCAGATTGCCCACCAAGAATTGCAGAACGTAACTGATGCTGCAGCGCTTGCGGCTGTTGCAACGCTTACATGCGAAGAAAATACTGATCCATCCGCAGCACACCAAGATGCAATTGATACTGCCGTCAATTTATTTAAGCGAAACAGCATCATCGGCATTCAATTAACAAATAGCGCCCTTGGCGCCATGAATGCTAATCCAGCTCCTGGTGAAGCCGTTTTGTATTTTGAGTTTATTGATCCTGTCACACACAATGTTGTCGGTATGAACGATCCAAACGGCAAAGTGGTGAAACTCTATTCAACCTTTGGCGCAACACCGGCATTTGGTCCTTTCTTGGGTTTATCGAATTTCGCATTGAGGACGATTGCTTTTGGTGCCGTACCTTCTCTTGATCTTGTACTCTGTTTTGACACGTCAGGCTCGATAGATGATCAAACGCCTGTGACTTTTATTAAGCGTTCTTGGGATGCGACTTTAGGTAAGATCGTCTACGAAGTGCCAACCGGTGCCAATGGTCCGGCGCGCGGTAAGCAGTACGACATAATGTTGCCTGGACCAAACGGTACAAGTCTAAATGGTGTCCAACCGCACATAGCATCCGATGCGTATTACAACGCGCAGCTCTGGTTCTCGGAATATCTTGCACAATACTATGGTGTTCCCGGATTGAGATCACTGTCAGGCGGTGCTGCCGAAGCAGGTTCGCCGCCAGGTAATTATCCACCCGGCACAGCTCCTACATATCCTGGTTGGGCTGTTTTTACTGACGTTGTAGTAAATCTAGACGGCAACAACACATTCACCAGCTTCAATGGCAACGGCTATAGCTTCCCGAACGTGGCGACTATGGTAGAAGCTGCCAGAGGCAATCTGGAAAATGCCACTGTATTTAATAACAGCAAAGCAAATACCGCTGTTGCCGTTAGTCCGAGTCCCGGATATCAGCAAGCCTATTTCAATTTGGCCAAATCAAAATTGCAACCATTACAAGACGCCAAGTCAGCCGGGCAGTTATTTATTGATATTTTGAATACGGACACTGATGCCCACTTCGGTTTTGTAGCCTTCGATCATCAAATAGGCAGTGATCCGTCTTCTGTTGAAACAAGATACGCAATTGATGATGCGGCGACCTACGGTGCCAGCACTGGATTTCCTTTGCCTGTTATTCCATTAGATCCTGCGCCCGGTGCCAGACACTATCCGGAAACCGACACGGCAATTGCTTCCTGCGTGCCTTTGGGTGGTACAAATATTGGTGCTGCCGTCAGCAAAGCTGTTGATGAACTTACAGCGCATGGACGGCTCGGCTCAAAAAAGGCCATAGTTCTTTTCACAGACGGTCAACCTACTTATGGCGGTCCATTGGATGGCGATCCCTGGGGTAACGCCAGAAAAGCGGCAGTAAAGGCAAAAAATGCCGGAGTGTCCATTTATACAATTGGACTTGCTCAAAACCCGGACATTATCCCGGGGCAAACAGCAATTCTCAATGACACCAACAGTAATGAAACTACAGGTGGCATGGCAGCTATTGCCGGCAATGGTGGCACATTTAGTTTGGTCACCAATAGCGGTAATTTGAGAAGAGTATTTGAGCAAATTGCCAGACACTTGGTTGAGCTTGTGCATTCGGATTAATGAGGCGTTGAAAGTGACTAGTGTAAGACTTCGAAAAGTTGCAAGAAAGCGCCGTAGCAGTGCCGGACATGTTCTCATTGAATTTGTCTGCTTTGCCTTTTGGCTTCTGCTATTTATGTATATTTGCACCGATATCTGCGTTTTGTTATTGGGTGCTTCAGCGAATGATCGCGCTTGCCGCGATGCAGCACGTGCCGCTGCTCATGGCTCTAACTCAACTGAGGCGCGCACATTGGCAGAGACAAGTTTGAAAGCTCATGCCGGCGGCGGCTTTTTCACAAGCTCACCGGCACTTTTCGGCGCCATTACTTACAATGACTACGCCGGAAATCCACCGGCGACACAGACACCCTATGTAACAGTCGAAACAAGATCAACGGCAAAATTGCCCTTTGCCCCAATAGTTTGGTTTAACAACGGCTTCACGCAATCAGGCAGCTATACGTTTTCTCGCACGTACACATTCCCAATTGTGCGTTTTCGTTACGCCACTTAAGTTACTTGCCCAATAGTGGCTTGAGAATTTCTGTCTCCGGAGCGACTTCGGTTGTGCCGGAGTCTTTCATCTTTGTAATAACGCGTCCTTGAATGGCGGTGTTTACAGACTTAGCGACGCTGTCAATTAGTTCTGCCGCTGTATTGGCGTCATAGTATTTGCCATTAGACACTGTAGCTACGCAATTGAGTTGTTCTTTGGCTTCTTTGTCACGTCTTAACCCAAGTCCGACAATATCAACTTTGAGTTTGATGCCCATATTTTCGAGACGGGCAATAAACGAACAAGGATCTCCACCGCAGGTTTCAGCGCCATCACTTAAAAGAATAATAGTTTTCGGTCCTTGCATCGGCGTTAAATCTAAAGCCGCTTGCCGCAAGGCGTATGTGAGTGGTGTTAAACCGTAAGGCTTAACATTGCGCATCTGTTCAATAATAGAACGTCTGTTGCCTCTGCCCAAAGGCACTAACAATGCAGTCTGTTGGCAGTCTATAGAAGGGTTACCCTCGAAGCGGTGACCAAACACCCGCAGACCCAAATTTACATCAGCAGGAATGCGCGTCAAAGCGTTTTGCAAAACTTGTTTGGCCGCATCCATTTTTTGCATGTCGCCACCAAGCTCTTCCTTCATGGAATAAGAAGCATCGATCAATATCAAGATATTGACCGGGCCTTTTTCTTGCTCGACTTGCCCTTGAATCAGCGCGCCTTTCGTTCCCGTTTGTAGTGTTGTGGATTCAGTTCCGCTGCGCAGAGTTGTTGACTGCGTGCCTGATCTTAAAGGCTCTTTCTGAGCCGGCACGGTTTCTTGCATGCCTAGAGTCGGATCTGTTAAGGATGTGCCGTGCTTTTGTGCCACAAGGTGCTCACAATTGCAAGGTGGTTTTACATCGGCGGCTTGTGCCGGTAAGAGAAGTCCCAGCGAAATTGTCGCTAACAGAATTGTTTTAGTCATGCGACTTTTCCTGTTTCTTGTCGTCATTATTCTCTTTGTTGTTATTTTTGTCATGTCCCTTATCGTGATCATTGGTTGCCACAATAATTCTTCGGCTAATAGGCACGGCTTTGGATCCACCAGCAGGTATTGCCCACACGGTTAGATAATAAAGACCAGGCTTGCTGTCGTTGCTAATGCCGATTTTTACGTTGAATAATGGACCGGACATTTTCAGTCCGCCTTTAACAGGAATGTCGGATACTGGCTTCGCTTCCGCCGTTGGATCAGGGTTGCCCATCATGGTAATTGCCGGAGCTGCCAATGCTACGGGCGGTATGAACATGCCGCCTGCCATACATGCAACTATCCCGGCTGCTTTTAACATAGCAATACCAGTTGACCAGTCTTTTTCTGATTTGCCTGCATACGCCACAAAATCCAGCGGTGGGAAATAAGGGAGCGCCTCTTCCGACTCATCGGCGCCGGCTAATGCTTCAGGATTTGGGTTTTCCCAAGCAAGCGTAACTCGATCTAATGTATAAGGATCGAAAACCGCTCCTTTAACTTCTATCTTGTCGCCGGCATTTACTTCTTTTGGTACCGGTTGCATCAAGCCGTGTTTGCTCACAAGTTCAAAGCAAGCGTATGCGCGGTTGTGGCTGTGATTTTCAGCTGCTGCAAAACCAAATCCAGTTGCTTCCGGTGACATGATGGCATCTCGATCATCTTGCTTTTTCAACAAATCGCGCAGAAAGTACATGCCTAATAAACGATTGATTTTGCCGTGATCACTAACTAGCGTCAGGCACTCTGTTATAGCGTCTGAACCACCTGCATTTGTATAACGTTGGTCAGGGTTTTCACCCTTGTCGTTGTAGTGAGAAATTGAGTTGCGCTTAGCCATGTCTTCAGCTTGGGTCTGGGCCATCTTGGCTGCAGTTTCATCGACAGACAGTGTCGGTAGTCCTTGCATTTGCCGCCTGTCATTGATCATTTGCAGAACAAATATTTTTAGTTCATCCACTGATATTTGCGCTTGATAGAAAGGTTGATCTTCGGCTTGGTGTCCTTCGACTTCTTGTTGCTGTTCTACTTGTCGTTGCGTCTTAACAGCACCTGATTCGCCTGAAGGAGTTGCCGCCGGTTCCATTAATGTCTCACGAGCTGGAGCCTGATGAACTTGATGAGCAGGTGGAGCTTGGGGTGGATGAGTTGGGGCGGCGTTGCCCAGAGCCCCCGGAAAATGAGTATCCTCCACTGCACCAAATAGTGTTTCCTGCAATTTTGCCGCACGCTGGTTGGGAGTCAAAGTATTGAAAGACTGCCTGAAAATGGTTGCCTCTAGGTAGTTCAGACGAGTTTCCAAAGGCAGTCCGGAATTGGCATGACCGAAAGTGATGTTTTCCATGCGGGCAAGAGTTGGATACTCGTCTTTGCCTGGTTCTTTAGGTGCGGACTGCGGCTCTTTGGTTGCCGGATGAGCAGGTTTGGCAGGTGCGGACGGAACCTGAGTCTTGTCGGCAATAGGCGTCATTTTCTGCAAAGAAGGACTGGCCACGGCAATGTTTTGATGCTGAGCAAGACAAACATTAGAGCTAAGTGCAAGCGCGGACAGCAAAGCCAAGCCACAACGGCGTACAGGAGAATCAATTTGACTTGCCTGCCTACGCACAGTTCAACCTCTTATGGCTTCTATGTTGATATTACCTTGCTTCATCTGCATCACGCCAATCACCTTTGTGCCTTGTTTTTAATGGCTGCCAATGCGCCTTGCCTGCCTGTCTTTCCGCCACTTTGGCGGTGCGAATAGAAAATGTCGCTCTGGCATGATGTGCATCTATTGCAGACATCGACTTCCGACACACCTGCTTCGTATAACTGCAGGGCGTTGAAAGCCTTAAGGTCGGGATGAGGAACGTCATTTTTCCAATTTATAAGGTCAGATGAATTTGCTGATGTTGTGGTCTCTAGTTTGGCTTTTACATCAAGTCCTGTCGGATAGCAGCACTTTCCAATTGCTGGTCCTATGGCCGCCACAATATTTTTTGTTTGTGAGTTTAAAACAGAAGCCAGCATATTGGCCGCATAAGAGGAAATACCGGCAGCCGTTCCGCGCCAACCGGCGTGAACGACGCAGACTGCCTCTGTCACTCTATCAAAAAGAATTACAGGCACGCAGTCGGCAAATTGTAGGAGTATGGGAAAGTGACTGTCGACTGTGGCGGCACCATCTGTCTCCGGCAAGTCTTGATGCTCCGTAATCCATGCAACATTTCTTGAGTGAACTTGATGAGGCACTATGAGATTCTCGAACGGCAAATCAAATATTCTGCATAGAGTTTGCCTGTTTTTTACGGCGTCAGCTCGTGCGTCATCTCCCTCCCAATGTTTGCCTAAATTGAACGAGTTAATTGGCTCGGCGCTTTTTCCGCCGAGACGAGTAGTAAAAGCATGCGTGAGATTTTTGTATTCCGATAAAAGTGGGGAGAATAAAAGGGTTAAGCCGTTGTTCTCCACCAAGGGCCAGTCGTTCTTGATTAGAGCCTTGGCGGCAAGATCCCTTTGAGACTGTGCTTGCATACTCATTAATGCAATGATAAACCACCACAGATGTTAAGGGCCTGTCCGTGGATACCTTTTGCATTGTCCGAACACAAAAATGTGACGAGATCGGCAACTTCAACCGGGTCGATAAAGCGCATTTGCGGTACCGAAAGCCGGGCTACATCAACCGAGTCAATTTGCTCTATGTTCGTTAGCGATAAATACTGGTCGTCATTCAACTGATTAAAGGTCATATCTGTTGCTACCCAGCCAGGACAAATGGCATTGACGGTTATTCCGTGCTTGGCAGTCTCTAAAGCAAGTGCTTGCGTCAGACCAATGAGGCCAAATTTGGACGCTGAATAGGCGCTTCCATAGATTTCTGCGACTTTGCCGGAGATGGAGGAAATATTGATGATGCGACCCCAACCTTTCTTGGTCATCAACGGAATGAGAGCGCGGCTCATGAGAAAAGGTCCGGTCAAATTGGTGTCAATTACCGATTGCCAGGCAGTAGTTGAGTGGTTGGCGATAGGCTCAGTTACGTAAATGCCGGCATTATTGACAAGAATGTCGGCATTACCTACATCTTTTATGGCTGCCTGAATAAAGTCATTTACAGCCGGCTCTGATGAGACATCGGCCACTTGCGCAAAGCACTTTATACCAAAAGATTCAGACTATTGCTCGACACCATTTAGTGTATT